>CAZVMY010000044.1:0-11588 GCA_964628955.1 uncultured Methylocystis sp. | reverse complement strand
GGCGCGCCGAACACCGCGATCGACGAGGTGAAGACCACGCGCGGCCGATAGCCGCTTCCAACGGCGCGGATCGCGTCGAACAGGAGGCGGGTGCCGTCGAGGTTGATGCGATAGCCCTTGTCGAAGTCGGCTTCCGCCTCGCCGGAGACGATGGCGGCGAGATGCACGATCACGTCGGGGCGCGCCTGGACCAGGGTCTCTGCGACCGCAGGCCCCGCGAAATCACCGGCATCGTTGGAAAAGGCGAACGGCGCACCGGCCGGCGCCTGCGCCGGGATGACGTCGAAGGCCGAGACCTTCCCGATCTCCCGCCCGCCGAGGTGACCGTCCTTCGCGAGCCTTTCGATGAACTTGCGCCCGACCATCCCGGCCGCGCCGATGACGAGAACGTGCATCACAGCGCGAAGCCTCCGTCCACCATGTGGATGTGGCCGGTGGTGAAGCTCGATTCGTCCGAGGCGAGATAGACCGCGAGCGCCGCCACCTCCTCGGCCGTCCCGAGTCTGCCCATCGGCTGCCGGTCGACGAAGGCCTGACGAACGGCCTCCACGGTTTGGCCCGATGCGGCCGCCTGGCCGGCGATCCGGCCGTCGAGCGATGGCGACTGGATCGTTCCTGGGCAGATCGCGTTGGCGCGGATACCACGGCGGATGAAGTCGGCCGCGAGCGCCTTCGTCAGGCCGATCACGGCGGCTTTCGTCGTGCCATAGACGTAGCGATTCGGGATGCCGCGCACGGACGATGCGCCGGAGGATATGTTGACGATCGATCCGCGGCCACGCTCCAGCATCCCGGGCAGCAGGGCCCGGACCATGCGATGCATCGAGCGCACGTTGAGGTCGAAGGAGAAGTCCCAGTCGGCGTCGGAGCACTCCAGCACGGTGCCGTGATGCACGTAGCCCGCGCAGTTCACCAGAATGTCTACGGTGCCCGCAGCACTGGCGAAGGCGGTGATCGCGTCGCCGTCGAGCACGTCGAGCCTGGCGACCATCGCGCCCGACATCCCGGAAAGCGCGTCGAGGGAGACGTCGGTCGCGAACACCTTCGCGCCTTCGGCCAGAAAAGCTTCCGCGCTCGCCCGTCCGATCCCCTGGCCGGCGGCAGTCACCACTGCCGTCAGCCCGGCAAGTCGCCCCGCCATTCCGTCCTCCCGCGATCTTCCCGGATGTCCGGATTTTTGCCGAGTCTAGCCTTTAGGCTGGCGGCGTCGCAAGCGGCGTGGCAGAGGCTGGACGACGGGCGGGAGCTGGGGGCCGGCGCCGATGATCGAAAGCAAGGACGGCAGCGTGGGCGACGACCTGCCGATGACGTACCGACGCGCGCTCGCGCTGGCGGCGGCGATCAATTTCGTCCTGTTCTTCATCGAGGTGGCTGGAGCGATCTATGCGAACTCGATCGCGCTCATGGCGGATGCGATCGACTTCCTCGAGGATACCATCACATATCTGATGGCCATCGCCGTCATCGGGCTCCCGGTGCGCGCCCGCGCGGCTTTTGGTGGTTTCACGGCGTTCCTGATGTTCGTTCCGGGCGTCTGGATCGCGTGGAAGACCATCGACCAGCTGCTCTACGGGTTCGCGCCCGCCCCGCTGCCGATGGGTGCGATCGGCCTGCTGGCGCTGGCGGCGAACCTCTATTGCGCCTTCATCCTCCTACCGCATCGCAAGGGCGATTCGGCGCATCAGAGCGTCTGGCTGTCGACCCGCAACGATACGATCGCGGACGTGGCGATCGTGCTGGCGGCGGTGGTGACGGCGTTCACCGGCTCGGTGCTGCCGGACGTGATCGTCGGTCTGGGGATCGCCGGCCTCAATCTCTGGGCGGCGCTGCTGATCGCGATCCTGGCCTGGCGCGAGTGGCGCGACCGCCGACAGGCCTCCTGAACGATTTCAGGAGGCGGAAAGGGCCGCGCGCAGCGCTCCGAGCTGGGCCGCCACCGGATTGGAATCGGCGAAGCGCGTCACCGCATCGTTTCCCTTCAAAAGCTCGTCCAGCGTCATCAGCCGGTCCTGGAGCCGCAGCGATTGTGCGATCAGATCCTGCAGCTTCGCCGGCAGAACGGCGAGCATGTCGGCCGCGCTGGTCGTTTCGTGACGCGCGAGCTTCACGCGACGGTGTTCCGTCTCCGCCTCGTCACGCGTCAGTTCGCCCTCGTTGACGGCTCGCTGGAGCAGCAGCCAGGACGTGATCTGCATCAGGCGCGTGGTCAGGCGCATGCTTTCGGTCGCATAGGCCAGCGCGGCGCCACGCTGAAGCTCGCGAGACTCGATCCGCCCGTCGCCGTCGAGATAGGCCGCAGTCGCCTCGACGAGCGTCATCCCCTCGCGGAAGAGCTGCTTGAAGGACTCCGAGGAGACCATGCGCTCCGCAAAGGAGATGGCCGGAGTCGCGGCATCGCGGTCAGACACTGTTTCGATCATCATCGGCTCGCTTCCCTGGCATGACGCCGTTCCATGGCGGGACATGGCACGGCCGTTGGCCAGAGGTATGGCAAGTGTAGTGCCGCGCGGGCTGATTTGCAGGATTTAGGGTCCGTTAACGTTAACGCCGGAGAACAGCGTGGACGGCCGCCCGTGGCGCGTTCGATCGACCGAAAAAAAGGACCGCTCTCGCGGTCCTTGAAGTTTGAAACAGGGAGGCGTCAAACAGAGCGGAAGACCACTCGAGTCCGGAAAACCGAACGGTTTGATCATGCTCCGGAAACCTTAACGTTTTCTTATCGTCGCCGGACTCAAAGCCTGAAAACGCTGTCGGCGGCGCCTCTTGCCCGGTTCTTGGCGGCTTTCGCGGCTTCCAGCCGCTCGATCTCCTCCTTCAGCAGTGCCACGCGCTCGCCGAGTTCGGCGACCGACAGCAGCGACAGATCCTCGCCCACGACATGGGTCGGGCGCGGCTTCGGACGGTCGTCGTCGACACCGTGCATCGTGATTCTCCAGGTCTCCCTAACGGCCGATCCCGAGGCTATCGTCAGGGCGCCGCCGGTACCAGCCCGCAGCAGGAGCGACCATGATCGATGCCGACCGAGCCATCCCCGACAGCATGGCCGCGATCGCGATCCGCGCGCCCGGTCCGCCCGAGATGCTTCAAATCGGCCGTCTTCCCGTCCCTCGTCCCGGCCCGGGACAGATTCTCGTCGAGGTCGCGGCAGCGGGTGTGAACCGTCCCGACGTGCTCCAGCGCCAGGGTGCCTATCCGCCGCCGCCGGGTGCGCCCGCGACGCCGGGCCTCGAAATCGCAGGCACGGTCACGGCGATCGGCGAGGACGTCTCACGCTGGCGCAGGGGAGATGCCGTCATGGCGCTCGTGGCCGGCGGTGGCTATGCCGAGTTCGCGCTCGCCGAGGAGAACGTGGCGCTACCGGTGCCCGCCGGCTTCGGCATGGTCGAGGCGGCGGCCGTGCCCGAGACCTTCTTCACGGTCTGGACCAACGTCTTCGAGGCGGGGCGCCTGCGGTCGGGCGAATGGCTTCTCGTGCATGGCGGGACGTCCGGCATCGGCACGACCGCGATCATGCTGGCGAAGGCGCGCGGCGCAAAGGTGGCCGCCACGGCGGCGGGTCCCGCAAAGTGCCGGGCGATGGTCGAACTCGGCGCGGACGTCGCGATCGATTACCGGTCCGACGATTTCGTCCGGGCGGTCAAGGCGGCTACGGGCGGGATCGGCGCCGACGTGATCCTCGACATGGTGGGCGGCAGCTACGTCGCGCGGAACTATGAGGCGGCCGCGCCGCAGGGGCGTATCGTGCAGATTGCCTTCCTCGAAGGCGCCACCGTGGAACTCGACCTGCGCCGTCTCATGCTGAAACGGCTGACCCATACCGGATCGACCCTGCGCAGCCGGCCTGTCGCGGATAAGGCCGCGATCGCGGCCGCGATCCGCAACGAAGTCCTGCCGCTCATGGCACGGGGAGGCCTTCGCCCCCTCGTGCACGAGACCTTTCCTCTGGCGGACGCGGCCGCTGCGCACCGGCTGATGGAGTCGAGCGCGCATATCGGCAAGATCGTGCTCACCGTCAGGTAGTGGTCAGTCCCAGTAGGCGCGGGCGTTGGCGCCGAATCTCCGGTCGCGATAGTCGTCGTCGATGCGACGGAATCCGATGAAGTCACCGGTCGTCGCGCTGAGCACCAGTCTGACGGCATGGCCGCGCGGGCTGGTCGCAGAAACCGCATAGGTCTCGCCGCGCAGGCGGACGTCGCCGATGTCGCTGAAGCCGCGACGCACCAGCTTGTGGACGATCACCCGGGGCGGCAGCACGCGATCGTACCGGGACCGTCCGTCTTCCAGATGACCGCGGCTCTGGTATGCGCCCCACCGGCGGTCGTCGTGGCGCCAGTCATCCGTGGCCGTGGCCGGAGAAACGACGCCGAACAGTGCCATGACGGCAGCGGTGGCAAGCACGAGGCGGCGGATCATCGAGGTCTCCCGTAACGCGACGGCGAACGCGCCATCGATGTCGGGAATGATGCGGCGGTGCGGCTGAACCCGGCCGCAAGCGGGCGTTCAGCCGGCGTTTATCGCAGGCTGCATTTTCGTCGGAAAGCCTCTTGAACTCGTGCCGGGGCTTCCCGAAATACAGGTTGTGCAGGCCTTCGGGGTGCACACAAACCGACGCCGTCCGGCCCTCATGGCGGATGGCTGCACATCGCTTCACAGGAAGGATTTGCCATGCGCACGTTCGATCTCACCCCCCTCTACCGCTCGACCGTCGGCTTCGACCGGCTGTTCTCCGTCCTCGACCAGCTCGCCTCGGTCGACAGTCCCGCGCCGACCTATCCGCCCTACAACATCGAGCGGACCGACGAGAACGCCTACCGGATCACGATCGCGGTCGCCGGCTTCGCCGGACCCGACCTCTCGATCGAGACCAAGGACAACCAGCTCACGATCCGTGGCGAGCGTACCGCCGCCGAGGATGGCCAGAAGCGTGACATCCTGTTCCAGGGCATCGCCGCGCGCGCCTTCGAGCGCCGGTTCCAGCTCGCCGATTACGTGACGGTGAGCGGCGCGAGCCTCGAGCACGGTCTCCTCCACGTCGACCTGGTTCGGGAGGTCCCCGAGGCGAAGAAGCCGCGGATGATCCCGATCGGGACGGCCGACGGTACGGCGCCGAAGCCCAAGGCGATCGAGACCGCCCGCGCGGCCTGATCGACCGATGGCCGGTCAGGAGCCGGTCACCGACAGCCATCGAGGCGGTGCCATGCGGCACCGCCTTTTGTCATGCCGGGCGCTGCGCCTTCCGCGGTCAGAACGGGTGGTACTGGTAGAGCCAGCTTTCGGAGAGGACCGTCGCGCCGAGGCGCAGGAACGCCCGCATCTCCACCGGCGCGGACCCCTCGGCCGCGAAGTCGAACTGTGCCCGCCAATGGCCCGCGACATCGTTCGGTACGGCCTCGGTGAAGACGTAGGAGAACGAGCCCCGCGAGGCACTGAGCGAGACCTCCGGCCGCTGGCCGAAGGGAATGCTCGCCAGCGCGCCGCCACGAAATTCGACCATGAACTTGCGCAGACCCCGCGGTCGCGGCAGCCCCGGCTGTCCGCCGTTGCCCATGCGGGTGGCGACGACCCGGGCAAGCGGGGTCGGGAACGGCTCCTCGGCCGACCAGTGCAGCCAGTAGCCATAGCGCAGTTCGTTGCCGGCCGTCGCTGGCTCGTCGCCGACGAAGGCGGCCACGATGTTGTCGTGGATCTCGTCGTCGGTCGGAATCTCGATCAGCTGCACGGCACCCGCGCCCCAGTCGCCTTTGGGCTCGACCCAGAGCGAGGGCCGGCGCTCGTAGAACACGCCGTCCTGATAGTTGTCGAACGCGCGGTCGCGCTGCAGCAGGCCGAAGCCGCGCGGGCTGCGGTCGGCGAAGGCGGACGCGATCGTGCGCGGCGGGTTGTTGAGCGGTCGCCAGATCCGCTCGCCACTGCCCGTCCATAATGCGAGCCCGTCGGAATCGTGCACTTCGGGACGCCAGTCGGCGGCGGTCGGTTTGATCGTCTCGGAGAACCAGTACATCGACGTGAGCGGCGCGAGACCGAGCCGCGTCACGTCACGGCGCAGGAACAATCGCGCCTCCACGTCCATCGTCACGGCGGCGTCGCGCCGCATGATGAAGCGGAACGCGCCCGACAGGCTCGGACCGTCAAGCAGCGCATAGGCCGTGACGGTTCCCGGCGTGTCTGCTGCCTGCTCCAGCCAGACATGGGTGAAATCGGGAAACTCTTCCGGTCTGTCCGGCACCGCGGCGTCGACGAGAACCCCCCGGGCGGAAAGGCCGTACTGGAACTCGCTGCCGATTGCCCTGAAATAGGCAGCACCGAGGAACGCGACCCAGTCGTTCGTCCTCCAGTCCAGCGGCCGGTCTTTCCAGCCGCGAATGCCGTCCACCGCCTCCTGGAACCGGAACCCCGCGAAGCCCGCGCCACGCGGCAGACGATGCGCCGGGCTGTCGGCGGGCATGTCGAAATAGTCTTCGCGATAGACGATCTCGCGCGCGATGCCGCCGTCTACCACATGGATGCGCTGCGGCTTCCGGAAATAGCGCCCGAGATGGAAGAACGTCGCGGGATGCCGGCGGGCTAGGGGGCCGCCCGGCGAAAACAGCGCACGCTCCGCCTTGAAGCGGATCCGGCCATGCGCGTCGTAGTCGATCGCTTCCAGAACGTCGGGGGCCGGAGAGGGTGCCGGCAGATAGGGCCCGGCGGCGAGCCGGCGCGCCTGGCCGATCAAGGCATCGAAGCCGAAGGGCCGGGCCTCACCAAACTCGAGGCCGGGCGTTTCGGCGCCGGCCAGATCGGTCCGTAGTGCGACGGCCGCGGACGCGCCGAGCTTGATCACGTCCCGTCGATCCATGGCGCCTCGTCACCAGCGCCACGGCAGAGTGTCCGGCGCAATCTGCCGTCGGATATAGGCGAGCGGTCCCATGCTGTCGACGCGGCGTCGACGGTTGACCGCCAAGTCATCGCGGGCCTATACCGCGACGGGGTATCTTGCGTCACCCCGACAAGGCATCCGCCCAAGAACGCTGCTGGTCCGCTTCGTGCGGACCGTGCGAGGGCGGAGTCCGATGAGACCGTTTTCCATCACCTGTTCCGATCTGAACCTGCTGCTCGGGTCATCGGCGTGGCCGCTGGTGCTCGACGTCAGGGTCCTGCCCGACGTCGAGCGGCACGCGGTGACCTTTCCGGCGGCCGAGCGACGTCGTTTCGACACCGTGGGCGAATGGTCGGCCGAGCTGCCGCGCAATCGTCCGATCGTGGTGTTCTGCGATCGCGGACTGAAACTGTCACAGGCCGTGGCTGCCGAACTGCGCAGCGACGGGTTCGAGGCCTCGCAGCTCGCCGGCGGCTTCGTTGCCTGGCTGGACGCCGGGCTTCCGACCGTCGACCGGGTGGCCATGGATCGGTATCGACCGGAACCCGGCACGCGCTGGGTCACACGGGTCCATCCGAAGATCGACCGGATCGCCTGTCCCTGGCTCATCCGCCGCTTCGTGGACCCGGCGGCCCGGTTCCTGTTCGTCGAGCCTGATCAGGTGAAGGCGGTGTCCGACCGGACCGGAGCGATCCCCTTCGACGTCGAGGGCGTGCCGCTGACCCATGTCGGCGAGCGCTGCTCGTTCGACACCATGCTCGACGTCTTCGGGCTTCAGGCCAACGCACCGTTGGCGCGGCTCGCCACCATCGTGCGCGGCGCCGACACGGCGCGGCTCGATCTCGCGCCGGAAGCCGCGGGGCTGCTCGCGGTGTCCCTCGGCCTTTCGGCGCTCATCGGCGAGGACGACCATGGTCTTCTCGCAGTCACCTTTCCGCTCTACGACGGCCTCTACGCCTGGGCCGCCCGCGCGGCTTCGGAGACGCACAACTGGCCGGCAAACAAGGGCACGCCATGACCGACGCCATCCTTGCGGCCGCTCCTTCGGCGCGACCGTCCCTTGCCGAGCTCGCGAGGATTTTCGCGGGCGTCGGCGTGTTCTCCTTCGGCGGTGCGACCGCGCAGCTCGGGATGCTGCACAAGATTGCGGTCGAGGAGCGCGGCTGGCTCGACGAGCCGCGCTACCTGCGCGCGCTCAACCTCTGCATGCTCCTTCCGGGCCCAGAGGCGCAGCAGGTCGCGACCTACATCGGCTGGCACGTGCGGGGCACGCTCGGCGGGATCGTGGCCGGCGTGCTGTTCGTCCTGCCCGGCGCGTTGCTGATGCTGGGTTTGAGCGCGCTCTACGTGCTCGGCAGCGGCGTCGGCTGGATCGACGGCCTGTTCTTCGGGATCAAGGCGGCGGTGCTCGCCGTCGTCCTGCACGCGGTCATCAAGATCGGCAAGCGAGCGCTCAGGACGCGCGCGCTGATCACGCTGGCGATCGCCTCCTTCTGCGCCTTCGCGTTCGTGAACCTTCCGTTCCCGCTGGTGATCGCGTCTGCGGCAATCGCGGGCGCGTGGCTCGGCGCTCCTGCCGGCCAGATGCCGCTCGCCGAGCCGATGTCGGCCGCACAGAGGGCCGATCGCTGGCAGGCCACGTTTCGTGCGGTCGGCGGCGGTCTGGTGGCGTGGTGGCTCCCCGTCGCGCTCGCCGCGCTGGTGCTCGGCACCGGGCACGTCGTCGTCGACCTCGCCCTGTTCTTCTCGAAGCTCGCCGTTCTGACCTTCGGCGGTGCCTACGCGCTGCTGGCGTGGCTCGCCGATGCAGCGGTCGGCCGCGGCTGGGTGACGACCGAGGAAATGGTGACCGGGCTCGGCCTCGCCGAGACGACGCCGGGGCCGACGATCCTCGTCACCCAGTTCGTCGGCTTCATCGGCGGCTGGAAATCGCCGGGAGACCTGCCGCCGCTGGTCTCTGCCGTTCTCGCGGGACTGTTCACGACCTGGGTGACCTTCGCGCCCTCGTTCCTGTGGATCTTCGCCGCCGGCCCGTGGCTGGACGATCTGCTGCGCAACAGGATTCTCGCGGGCGCGATGTCGGGGATCACTGCGGCTGTGGTCGGCGCGGTGGCCTGGCTGGCGCTCTGGTTCGCGCTGAACACGATCTTCGGCATCGCGACCTTCGGCAACCTCGGCCTCATCCGCTGGCCGCAGGTCGACCTGACGACCATCGACGTGACGGCCGCTCTGCTTGCGGTAGCCGCGATCGTCGCGATGTTCGTGCTGAAGCGGGGGATGATCGAGACGATCGCCGCGGCTGCCGTGGCCGGCGTGGTCCTTCGGGGCGTTCTGCAGCTTTGAGCGACCGATGGCCTCAGGCGTCGTCGATGCTCTCCAGCGCCGAGTTCTCGTCGTGCGTGGTCGTGGCCACGACGGCGAGGTTCCGGGCGAGCTTCTTCAGCAGCTTGCGTAGCCGCTTCTGATCCTTGCCGTCGAGCCCGTCGAGCACTTCGTCCTCGATGCGCTCGGCAATCGCATCGAGGGAGGCTGCCACCCGGCGCCCCTCGTCGGTCAGCGAGACCGTCACGATGCGGGCATCCGCGGCCTTCGCCTTGCGTTCGACGAAGCCCTGCTGGGCAAGCCGCGCGATCATCTTCGAGGCCGTCGGCGGGCGGATCGCGAGCGCGGCGGCAAGCGCGCTCATGGTCCGTCCATCCTCGATGACGAGGAGCCGCAGCACCTGCTCTTGACCGGGAAACAGCCCCATCTCGGCGAGCAGGGCAGCCGTTCGCGTTCGATGGCGCCGCGCGGCGATCGTCAGTGCCTGACCGATCGGATCGCGTATCTGCGATTTCGCCATCGTCGATTCCGCTGCCCCTGCAATCATCCTATTCGCCGGCTTTGTTACAAGTTCTTTACAAGCGGGAAATCAAGGGCTTGGTCCAATCAAAATCAGGAAACCGGCCTGATCAGAACGTGGCCAGCACGCGACGTATGCGAGCGAGGAACGCGGCTCTGGTCGCCGGCGTCGACGAATCCATCTGATGATGCGCCAGCCACGTCGTGCGGCAGCGGGGGTGGCAGAGCACCGAAAGGCCCGTAAGGATCATGCGCCGACCGGGCGATCTCATCACGAAGGTCCACCACCACCACGGCGCGCCGAGCGTCGTGATCACGGCGATCCGCCGGATGTTGGTGAGGCGGCGGGTCACCGGGAGACCGGGCTTCGGCATCTCGAACGTGGCGTGCGGAATCCAGACCCGGTCTAGCCAGCCCTTCAGCATCGCCGGCGGGCCGTACCACCAGGTGGGATGCACGAAGACCAGTGCCTCGCATCGGCGAAGGGCAGCCAGTTCGTCGGCGACCGGGGCCTCGTTCACATCGGGCACATGGTAACCGCGCCGCTCGTCGGCCGACATCACGGGATCGAAGCCGAGCGCGTAGAGGTCGCGCACTTCGACCTCGTGGCCTCGTTCGACAAGGGCTTCGACCGCGGCCTGTCGCAGCGACGCGCCGAAGCTTTCGGGAACCGGATTGCAGTAGACGAGCAGGACTCGCATCAGGGCCGGCCGAGGCTCCGCATCACCCGTTGAAGGAAGAGCGCCCGCGTCGCGTCGGTCGAGCGGTTCATGTCGTAATGAGCGAGATATTCGATGCGCGCGAGCGGATGCGCCACTGCACGCAGGACGCGCGTGACGAGCTTGCGCGGCGGGTCGCCTACCAGGAAGGCGCGCTTGCGGTCCCCGCCATACGTCATCACCGCCGTGATGCGCCGGATGTTGTGCAGCGAACCGACGACGCGGCCGTTGCTGATCCGGAAGGACACGCCCGGCAGGAACACCCGGTCGAAGAAGCCCTTGAGCATCGCCGGGAAGCCGAAGTTCCAGACCGGGCTGACGATGACGAGCGCTTCCGCCCGGCGCAGCCGCGCCACGTAGTCGGCTACCGGTCGCGTATTCGTGTTCTCGTCGTGATAGCAGCGCCGTTCCGAAGGGCTCAGGACCGGATCGAAGCTCTCCGCATAGAGATCGCAGCGATCGACTTCGTGACCCGCCGCTTCCAGTGCCGACACGGACGTCGCGTAGAGGGCGCGGCCGTAGCTTTCGGGAACGGGATGCGCGTGCAGCACCAGGACGCGCATCGTGCTCAGGCCGGTTGATCGGCGAGCGCCGGGAAGAGATAGGTCTTGCCGGCCGAGAAGTCGAAGTCCGGATCCTCGAAGGCGATCATCTTGCCGGGGTTGAGCAGCCCTTGCGGATCGGCCTCCCGCTTGAAGGCGAGCTGCACCTCGTTGGTCTGCTTCATGCCGCCTTCCTCGAGCGTGTAGCGGTGCGGATTGAAGACGGGCGCGCCCATGTCTTCATGGATGCGCATGATCTCGTCCAGCCGCGCCTCGGTCGTGAAGCGTACGAGAGGCAGGCCGAAACAGGTAACCTTGCCGTCGAAGCGCACGAACTCGAGATGTCCAGGCACCTCGTCGCCGAAGCGGGCGTGCAGCTCGCGCACGAGGCGAAGCTGATCGGGGAACGGATAGAGCACCTGAAGATAGGTGATCGACGGATCGACCCGCAGCGCCCGCAGCGTCGTGTGGTTCCAGGCGAGTTCATAGTTGGGGGGCAGGCCTTCGAGCGCGCTCTCGCTCATCACGGCCGTGTTCAGGAGCACTTCGGCGCCCTTGAATCCGCCCGTGAAGGTCAAGGTGGCATCGAGCGCCTGGCGCGCCACGATCACCAGACAGATGTGCTTG
>CAZVMY010000043.1:0-11670 GCA_964628955.1 uncultured Methylocystis sp. | reverse complement strand
GTCGGCGATGCGCTTGGCGTCGGTGCCGTCGAACAGCGTCGAGTTGATGCCGACCTGGAAGCCCTTGGACTTCGCCAGCTTGATCGCCGCGACGGCCTTCTCGTAGACACCTTCCTGGCACACCGACTTGTCGTGCTGGCCCTTGTCGCCGTCCAGGTGGACGGAGAAGGTCAGGTACGGGCTCGGCGTGAACAGGTGCAGCTTCTTCTCGAGCAGGAGCGCATTGGTGCAAAGGCTGACGAACTTCTTGCGCGCGACGATGCCCTTGACGATCTCGCCGATCTCCTTGTGGATCAGCGGCTCGCCGCCGGGGATCGCCACCATCGGCGCGCCGCATTCGTCGACGGCGTCGAGGCACTCCTGGACGCTCATGCGGCGGTTCAGGATCTTGTCCGGGTAGTCGATCTTGCCGCAGCCGGCGCAGGCGAGGTTGCAGCGAAACAGCGGTTCGAGCATGAGCACGAGCGGATAGCGCTCGCGGCCCATCAGCTTCTGCTTCAAGAGGTAGCTGCCGATGCGGATTTCCTTGTGAAAAGGAATCGTCATCCGGATGGTCTCCTTCGTCCGCCGCAGCAGATGCTCGCGACGATTTGCGCCGGGCCGGCGATGCCGTCAGCCGCGCCGTGATGCCTCGATATGGTGCGTCGGGTCAAGATGACCATCGCCCGGACGATAATCACGGTTTGCGAACGATCCGCACCACGACGCGAACTCCGGGCGCCACGAGGCTGTTGCAGTTGATCGCCCGATCCGGGAGGACTACGACCCGAGCGGGCTCGCGCCGCTGATGCCCCCCGAGGGGATTCGTCTTCTGGAGCCCGCCGCCAGCATGTTCGATCGGACGATCGCCCGCATCGTCGCCTTCTGCGTCCGCTGGCGGTGGCCCGTTCTCGGCATCGCGATGCTGCTGACTGCGGGTTCCATCTGGCTGACCATCGAGAAATTCTCGATCAACACCGACACCGCGACGCTGATCGATGCGCGGGTGCCCTGGCGCGCCAACGAGATCGCCTTCGACGCCGCCTTTCCGCAGCGGACCGGACTGATCGTCGCGGTCGTCGAGGCGGAGACGGCCGAACGCGCCGAGGACGTCGCGGCTGGGCTCGTGGCAGCGCTCAGGGACGAGCCGAGCATCCGGTCGCTGCGCCGGCCCGACGCGGGGCCCTTCTTCGACCGGCAGGGCTTGCTGCTGCTGTCGATGGCAGAGCTGAAGAAGACCACCTCGGGGCTCGTGAGCCGTCAGGCGTTCCTCGGGCCGCTCGCGGCCGATCCGACGCTGCGCGGCCTGATGGAGACGCTCTCCCTCGGACTGATGGGCATCCGCCAGGGCGAGGCGAAGCTCGACGAACTGATGCGGCCGATGCAGGCGCTGGCCGACACGTTCGAGGCGGTGCTCGCGGAGCGGAACGCGCAGCTCTCGTGGCGCGATCTGATCGGCAATGATGCACCCGCGACGCAGAGCCACAAGCGGTTCGTGCTCGCCCAGCCGGCGCTCGACTTCTCCGCACTTCAGCCGGCAGCCATCCCGATCGCGCGCATGCGGGCCGCGATCGCCGGACTGAACCTCGAGGCCGATGGCGCACGTGTCAGGCTCACCGGCCCGGCACCGCTGGCCGACGACGAGTTCGCCACCGTGGCGGAAGGCGCCGCGATCAACCTCGTCGGCACGCTCCTGGCCGTCGCGGCCCTGCTGTTCGTCGCGCTGCGATCCTGGAAGATCATCGCGTCCGTGCTGCTCACGTTGCTCGCTGGCCTTGCGATCACGGCCGGGTTGGGCCTGACCACGGTCGGCGAGCTGAACCTGATCTCGGTCGCATTCGCGGTGCTGTTCGTCGGGCTCGGGGTGGATTTCGGCATCCAGCTCGCCATCCGGTACAGGGCGGAACGCCACGAACCGGGCTCCTTCCCCGCGCGCCCGGGCGGCGCCGGTCCCGACGTCGCGAACGCGCTCGAACGCGCCGCGCTCGCTATCGGCGGTTCGCTGGCGCTGGCGGCCGTATCCAATCTGGCCGGGTTTTTCTCGTTCCTCCCGACCGCCTTCCGCGGCGTCTCCGAACTCGGGCTGATCGCGGGCATGGGCATGGTCGTCGCCTTCCTGGCCAGCATCACGCTGATGCCGGCCCTGATCGCGATCTTCCGGCCGGGAGGCGAACCGGATCCCGTGGGATATGGCGCGCTGGCTGCCGTCGATCACTGGATCGAGCGCAACCGCAAGGGGATCCTCGTCGCGACCGCGCTGATCGTCGGCGGCGGGCTGCCGCTGTTCCTGACGATCCCGTTCGACGCCAATCCGATGAACCTGCGCAACAGGGGAATCGAATCGGTCTCGACGTTCCTCGATCTCAACCGCGATCCGGAGACAGCGGCCAACACGATCGACGTACTGGTTCCCTCGCTCGACGGGGCGCGGGCGCTGTCGCGGCGGCTGGAGGCCCTGCCGGAGGTCGCGCGCACGGTCAGTCTGGCCACTTTCCTGCCCGAGGATCAGGAGCAGAAGCTCGAGATCGTGCAGGACACCGCCTTCCTGCTCGATGCCGCCCTCAATCCGTCCGAAGTCCGGAGCGCGCCGACCGATGCCGAGACCCTGGCCGCCCTCGGGATGATGGCAGCGGAACTCGACGCCATGCTCGCGTCGGCCACGCCCGGCCAGGCCGCGACGATGAGACGGCTTGCCGCCAGCCTGAAGAGACTGGCGGCCGGGCCGGCCGAGCCCCGCAAAAAGGCCGGACACGCGACGATGGACGGGTTCACGCGGCTGATGGACCGGCTCCGCCAGTTGATGACGCCTGAACCGATCACGCTCGACTCGCTGCCCCAGGACCTCCTCGCGGACTGGCGGACGTCCGACGGCCGTGTCCGCATCGAGGCATTCCCGAAGGGCGACGCCAACGACACCGACCTGCTGCGCCGCTTTGATGCCGCGGTCCGGGCGCTGGCACCGGACGCGACCGGAACGCCGGTGACCATCGTCGAATCGGGGCGGACGGTGGTCCGCGCCTTCATCGAGGCCGGTATCTTTGCGCTGCTCGCGGTCAGCGCGATCCTGTTCATCGCGCTGCGCAATCTCAAGGACGTGGCCCTGACGCTCGGCCCGCTGCTCGTCGCGGGCATCATGACCCTGGAAACGGCGGCCCTGATCGGGCTGCCGCTCAACTTCGCCAACATCATCGCCCTCCCCCTGATGTTCGGGGTCGGTGTGGCCTTCCACATCTACTACATCGTCGCGTGGCGGAGCGGCGATGCCGAGATGCTCGCCTCCAGTCTGACGCGGGCGATCCTGTTCAGCGCGCTCACGACGGGCGTGGCGTTCGGCAGTCTCTGCCTGTCGAGCCACCCGGGCACGGCGAGCATGGGCACGCTGCTCGCGATTTCGCTGGTCTACACCCTGCTCGCGGCGTTCGTCATCGTCCCGGCGGTGCTCGGGCCGCCCCGGCGGGCCGTTCAGGCAAAAGCTGCCGCATAGCCTGTCGGCCGGATGCCCTGTGCCCGGAGCCGGTCGGCGTTTTCCGCGGCGGTCAGCCCGGCGAGTTCCTCCGCATAGCAGGCCTCTCGAACGTGGAGCGGAAAGCCGCCGTCGACCGCGGGATGCGTGAAGACCTCGGTCACGCCGTCGGGCAGCGCGTCGAGCAGTCCGGCCAGCCGACGCCGCGTCATCCTGCCCGACCAGGCGAGGCCGAACACTCGGTCCGCGACGCTGATCCCCGCCGCTTTCGCGCGGCGCCGCAGCGCGCGGGCGAGCAGACGCTCGGTCAGGGGCGTCGATGCCCCCGGCTCCACGCGCCTCAGGATCGCGCCGTCTTCCCATGGTACGCGCAGCGCGCGCATCCCGAAACGCCGCCCGATCTCCAGCACCATCCCCGCGACCACGGGATGCAGGTGGAAATGCTTGTGCGCATCGACATGACCAAGCGCGAGGCCCGTCTCGCGATAAGCCCGGAACTGTGCGGTGATCTCGTCGGCGAGCTGTCGGCGCACGGCGCCGGTCAACGCGATCTCGGCACCGAACCGGCCGAGGTCCCGGCGGAGCAGGCCGTCGGCGTCGACCAAGAGCGGAATGCGCTCGGGCGGCAACAGGGGCCGTGCCTCGACCATCGCGAGATGCAGCCCGACCGCGAGGTCGGGAAGCCGCCGCGCCCGGTCGACGGCATCGGCCGAAGCCGCGCCGGCGACCATCAGGCTCGCGGCGGAGAGGATGCCGGTTCGGTGCGCGGTTTCGACCGCCTCGTTGACTTCGGGTGCCAGCCCGAAATCGTCTGCCGTGACGATCAGCCGTTTCAGGCCGATGCTTCCTTGCGGTCCTTCAGGAACCGGAAGAACTCGACCCCTTCCCGGAGGCGCCGCTTCATCATCTCGGGGCTGCGGACCATCTCGCCGACGATGGCGGCGATCTTGTTCGAGCGGAAGTAGAACCTCTTGTAGAAGTCCTCGACCGACTGGAAGATTTCCGTGTGGGACAGATGGGGATAGTTCAGCGGGGCCATCTGCGTGCCGAGATCGGTCAGGAGTTCCGGGTTCTCGTCGTGCAGCCAGCCGTTCTCCAGCGCCTGCTTGTAGAGGAACGTGCCGGGATAGGGCGCCGCCAGCGATACCTGAATCGTGTGTGGGTTGATCTCGTTGGCAAAACGGATCGTCTCCTCGATCGTCTCCTTCGTCTCGCCCGGCAGTCCGAGAATGAAGGTGCCGTGGATGACGATGCCCAGTTCGTGGCAATCCTTGGTGAACCGGCGCGCGACGTCGACCAGCATGCCCTTCTTGATGTTGTGCAGGATCTGCTGGTTTCCCGACTCGTAGCCGACGAGCAGAAGCCGCAGGCCGTTGTCCTTCATGATTTCGAGCGTCTTCCGCGGAACGTTGGCCTTCGCGTTGCACGACCAGGTGATGCCGAGCTTGCCGAGTTCGCGGGCGAGTTCCTCGACCCTGGGCACGTTGTCGGTCAGCGTGTCGTCGTCGAAGAAGTACTCCTTCACCTGCGGGAAGTTCTTCACCGCCCAGCGCAGCTCGTCCATGACGTGGCCGATCGAGCGGGTGCGGTAGCGGTGCCCCCCGACCGTCTGCGGCCAGAGACAGAACGTGCAGCGGGATTTGCAGCCGCGGCCGGTGTAGAACGAGATGTAGGGGTGTTTGAGATAACCGCCGAAGTAGTTCTCGATCACGAGGTCGCGCTTGTAGACCGGGGTGACGAAAGGCAGATCGTCCATCGTGTGCAGGATCGCGCGGTCCTCGTTGTGCACGATTACGCCCGACGAATTGCGATAGGACAGCCCGCTGATCGAGGCAAAGTCGCGACCCTCGGCAACGTCCTTGATCGTGAAATCGAACTCGTTGCGGGCGACGAAGTCGATCGCTTCGGACGCCTCGAGGCTACCCTGCGCGTCGACCGCGACCTTGGCGCCGATCAGGCCCACCTTCATCGACGGGTTGAGCGCCTTGAGCTGCTCCGCCGTCCGGATATCGGACCGGAACGACGGTGTGGACGTGTGCAGGACGAGAAGATCCTTGCCGTGCACGTGCGGCGCCACGTCCGCGAACTTCAGCCGGTGCGGCGGCGCGTCGATCAGCTTCGAGCCATCGACCAGCGCGGCAGGCTGCGCCAGCCAGGTCGGATACCAGAACGACCTGACCTCCCGCTTCATCTGGTAGCGGGCGCCGGCGCCACCGTCGTATCCATCGTAGGAGGGTGCCTGCAGAAAGAGTGATCGCATCATGGTGCGCGAGACCTCACGTTATGCACAAGGCGTCCGTCAGAGCCGACACTGAAATACTTGCCACGCCAGCCGATCGTTCCGCCCAGAAAGCTGCGGATCAGGATCGCAAACGATAACACGTCACGCAGAGGCAGACGCCATCTGGGATGCGGTTCAAGCCCGAATACCGCTTCCAATCGCATCAAAAGCCGGATCCGGCAAGCCAGCGCCAGTCCCAGGATCGTGAGTGCCGGCGCTCCGGGAGCAAGCACCAGCCCGATCAGCGCGAGCGGCACCGGATGCGTGACGATTGAGCCGGCATGACCCGACCAGTTGACCGTTCTGATGGTCCGGGCCCAGCGGACCTCGTGGGTCCACAATTCGCCCCAGGACTGCTCCGCGCACACGTGCCCGACGGTCATGGGCGGAAATGTCACCCCGAGACCGAGGCCCCGCACGGCGGCCCCCATCTGGTAGTCGTCGGCGAGCTGATCCCTGAACGCTTCAAACCCGCCGATCGCCCCGAGCGTCTCGCGGCGCAGCGCGATCGTCGAGCCGAAGCAGGGTGTCGCCAGTCCGGATTCGATCCCCAGCACCGCGTTGGGCAGAAAATGCGAGGCGATCGCGTCGGCCGACAGCGCGGACCAGAACGAGCCGGAACCGATCCCGTGGTAGACGCAGCTCACGAGACCCACGCCGGGCGCGGCAAGCGCACCGACGACGTCTTCCAGGTAATCGGGGGCGACCCGCATGTCGCTGTCGGCCAGCACGATGACGTCGTGGCGGGCGTGTCCGGCGATGTTGATCAGGTTCGAGACCTTCCGGTTGGTTCCGTGCTCGGTCGGGTCGACGACCAGCGCCAGATCGCGGTCCGGATGGCCCGCAATCAGAGCCTCGACGAGCGGGATCGCCGGATCGGCCGCATCCTGGACGCCGAAGACGATCTGGACCGGACCGCGATAGTCCTGCCGGATGAACGACTCGAGGTTCTCACCGAGCTGCGGTTCCAGTTTATGCAATGGTTTCAGAATGGTTACCGCCGGCGCAGGTTCCGCGGGCGACAGACGTCGAGCGGCGAATCGGCTGGCGAATCGGCTTGCCGCCAGCGTGTAGACACAGCCCGCAAGGGCTAAGGTCAGGCTGATCCAGCCGGCCCAATCACTTTCCATCATGGGCAGCTTGCGTCCGTTCGACTGTGGCCGGAATGCACTATCGGGCCGTGACTTTGCATCCTATCACCTGAGGATCAACGGTTGAATCGGGGCCGAATCGGGGCCGCAAGATGCGTGTCCGATTGGTTTGGGGGTGGTTGGTGCGGCTGAGTCTCAGATCATACTCGCGAGTGCTCGGTGCCGTGGTCGTGGCTGGAACGCTCGGCGCCTGCGCCAGCATGCCCCGACAGGCGACGGTGGTGATCGAGGACCGGAACGAAGAGACCAACCGCTCGATCGCGACGTTCAACCAGGGCTTCAACCGGGTCGTGACCAGACCTGCCGTCGGGCTCTTTCAGGCGGTGGTGCCTCAGTTCGCCCGCGACCGGATCAGCTCCGGGATCAACAACATCAACGAACCGACCGTGTTCCTGAACAACATTCTTCAAGGTCGTTTCGATGCCGCCGGCAAGACGGCGACACGCTTCTTCATCAACTCGACGATCGGCTTCGGCGGCCTGTTCGACGTCGCCGCGCTCGAGGGTATCCCGCAGCAGACCGGCGACTTCGGCCAGACGATGTTCGTCTGGGGCGTCTACGACAGCCCGTTCGTGGTGGTGCCGTTCCTCGGCCCGACCACGATCCGCGACGGGATCGGCCAGGCGATCGACGCCGCGGCCAGCCCCGCGGCATGGGGCATCGGCGAACTGCAGGTGGTGGCGCCCTACGTCATCGGCGGCTACCGGACCATCGAGCAGTTGCAGGGTCTCGAAGACGTCGAACTCGACTCGGTCGACTATTATGCCCGCCTTCGGAGCGTCTACATCCAGAAGCGGCGCGGCGAGCTTCTCGAGGCGATCGGCCAGACTGAAAGTCTGGTCGCTCCCGGCGTGGTCGAGCCCATGCCCATTCAGGCTCCGGTACCGGGTGTCAGGCCGGCGTCGCGCCGGGGCGGGGCCACGCAAGCAGGCGCAGCGTCCGCGACACCACGGGACCGGACGCCACGCCGCTAACGCCGGCGACCGACGATCATTCCCGACGCAACCCTGAAGCTCGTTCGCGACCCCCCGTCGCCTCATTCTGAGGTGCGAGAGAGCGTGGAGAACGAGCCTCGAAGGATGCGCCGCGGCAGGATTTATGAGTAGAAGAGCATGCTTCGAGGCCCGGCTGCGCCTCGCACCTCAGGATCAGGCACGTCTTCAAACGGTCGATCGGTGTCCGGGTCGAGTCGATGACCGGGCGTCGACCCGGTCGCCTCTTCTTCCCGTTGATCCTCAAGCGCCGCTCAGCAGGCTTTCGGTGCGCCGGTTCAGGTTCGCTTCCAGCCCTTCCGGACCGCTCGACGACAGCACCGACTCGAACTCGGCGCGCCGCGTCGCCATCTCGCTGATCGAGCCGTTGAGATAGACGTCGATTGCCCGGCCACCCGAGCCGACGAGATAATCGATCGACGTGACGCGACCACCGCCCTCGACGACGCGGCTGCGGACCAACCGGTTGCCGCCGCGCGCCTCGCTCGCCGTCACCTCGAAGCGCTCGCCGGAATAGCCGTCGAGGCGCTTCGCGTAGGTCGCGATCAGGAAGCGCGAGAACGCGCGCTGGAGCGCAGCCTGACGTCCGCCGGGGATGCTCGACCAGCTGGAGCCGACGGCGATACGCGTCATCGCCCCGATGTCGAAAGCCCGCTGGAGCGCCGGCGAGAGCGCCTCGAAACGGCCGCGCGGCCCGAGCGCGCCGGCGTTCCTCATGGTGCGCTCGATCGTGTCGTAGAAAGACCTGATGCGATCCGCGGCCGGGTCGGACTGAGCCCATGCTTCCGACACCGCGGCACCAAGCAGGACCGCACCTGCCGTTCCCAACGCTACACGCCTGCTGATCACGAGATATTCCTTTCATTCAGCCGTGGAGCCCTAAGTCGTCTCCACGAGCGAGCGGTCGCCCGCCGATGCTTTGCGGCGTACATAACCATCTAAGCTCAAATTCCAAAGGTCAGCGCTCCGACAAACCCGGTCCGGGGTCTGATTGTGATGAATCGGGCGCGGGGTTTCGTCGGAGGACGTTGCGGCCCTCGATCATCTGCCAGGCCAGCAGTCCCGGGACGCCGACGCCAAGATCGGCGACGCGCTTGATCAGCGACAGCGCGAGCGAGGCATCAACGGGGATGCCGAAGATCGCGCCCAACGCGATGAAGCCGCCTTCCTGCACACCGAGCGCGCCCGGCACGGCGAAGGCGGCACCCTTCACCGCCTGCCCGATGCTTTCGATGACGAGCGCCTCGGCGTAGGTCACGGAGTAGCCCATCGCGGCCAGCACGACCCACACCTCGAGAACGCCGAAGAACCACAACGCGAGGTGGATCGTCGTCGAGACCGCGACGTCGCCACGCGAGGCGGAGATGCCGAGCAGCCGCTCCCAGACGAGCCGCAATTGCGCCATGAGACCGCCGAGCCGGCCGGAGAAGCGGAAGCGCACGTGGCGTGCCACGAACCGACGGACGGCCGGTCGCTGCGCGAGCCAAAAGCCCGCCGGCAACAGCAGCGCCGCCAGAAGCGCAAAACTCACGGTGCGGACGATGACGGGATCGCCGCCGAGCAGGACCAGAACGCCGAGCCCGACGGCCGTGAACGCGATCTGCGTGACGACCTGGACCATGACATCGGCGACCACGCTGGCGCGAGCGGTCGACGCCTCGACGCCGCTCAACCGTAGCAGCCGGGCGCCGACGATGTCGCCGCCGACCTGCGCGACCGGAAGGAAACCGTTGATCGCCTCGCGCACCGCCCGCAGCGCCGAGAGACGGCTGAGCGAGGGCCGTTCGCCGGCCGGAATCAGCCAGTACCAGCCGGCAGCCGCGACGACGACCGCCGCATACCGGAGGCCGAGCACCGCCGCCGTGGCCCATCCCGCCGTCGCGACGGCCTGCCAGACTTCGCCGACCCCGGACACCATGACGAGACCGACCGTCACGACGAGGCCGATGATGCCGGCAACGAGCGTCAGAATCCGCATGGTGATCCGTTGGAAGCGCAGGTCCTGTCGGCGGAATGACGAGCCGCCCAGGACGCTTCGGCGCACGCGACGGTCGATATCGCTTCGGTCATACGCCCGTTACAAGGATTGCGCGCTCCGCGTTGCGAAGCTAAGCGGTGCGCAACGATACGCAATCGCTGCCGAGGGACCATGATGCAGGACACAATGCAAGAGGAGATGCGGACCTCGACGATCGCCAAGGCGCGGACGACCGCGCACGACGGTCTGGTCGACATGGAGGCGTCATCCTCGACCGCGATGTCCCTGCCGGCGCAGAGCCCGGTCATGGCCTACAACGAATGGGATCCGCTGGAAGAGGTGATCGTCGGCCGGCTGGAGGGATCGACCATCCCGTCCAACCACGTGATGATAACCTACAATCTGCCGAAATCCGCTGCGAAGGCGTTTCGCGTCACCGCGGGCCTGCGGTATCCGAAATGGATGGTGAACCTCGCCCAGAAGGAACTGGACCGGTTCATCAACGTACTCGAGACCGACGGCGTCACCGTGCGCCGCCCGGACGTCATCAACCACAAGGCGCGTTTCAAGGCGCCCGAGTGGTCCTCCCGCGGCTTCTGCATCGCCTGCCCTCGCGATCTGTTCATGATCGTCGGCGACGAGATCATCGAGACGCCCGGCTGCTGGCGTACCCGCTACTTCGAGGGAAACGCCTATCGCTCCCTCTTCAAGGAGTATTTCCGGAAGGGCGCACGCTGGACCTCGGCGCCGCGGCCCGAACTCTCGGACGAGCTGTTCGACTACGATTTCAAGCTGCCGGAAGACGGCGAGCCGATCCGCTACGTCACGAACGAGTTCGAGCCGGTGTTCGACGCCGCCGATTTCGTCCGCTGCGGGCGCGACATTTTCGTCCAGCGCAGCAACGTCACGAATCTGGCCGGCATCGAATGGCTGCGCCGGCACCTCGGCAACGAGTACCGAATCCACGAGATCGTCAGCAAGTGCCGCCAGCCGATGCACATCGACTCGACCTTCATGCCGCTCGCTCCTGGCAAGGTTCTGGTCAATCCGGACTATTGTGATGTGGACCGGCTGCCACAGGTGCTCAAAAAGTGGGACGTGCTGATCGCGCCGCGCCCCGATCCCGTGACCGGCATCATCAGCAAGATTTCCATGTGCAGTCCGTGGACCAGCATCAACGTGCTGATGCTCGACGAGAAGAAGGTCGTGGTCGATGCCTCGCAACCGACCCTCATCAGGGCCCTGAAGGACTGGGGATTCACGCCGATCGACCTGCCATTCCTCAGCTACGGCCCGTTCGGAGGCGCTTTCCACTGCGCGACGCTGGACGTGCGCCGGCGCGGGACGCTGCAGTCCTACTTCTGATCCCGACGCCGTCGGCAGCGCAAATCGCGTCGCCGACGGCAAAAACGTGAAGGAAAACGTCCCCCAAGCGGTTTGCGTTCACGGCCGGCGTGCTTGAGATATAGCCCGCGATGGGACAGTTTAGCGCCAACAACAATGACGTCCCGGGGTGCTCGACGATCGACGTGATCCAACTGGGTTTGGGTCGTCCCCCTGAGACAACGCAGAGAGATCGATGACAAAGGCGTCCTCTACCCCGCTCCTCGACACGATCGACGTTCCTGCCGACCTGCGCAGCCTGCCGGAGAACGTGCTTCAGCAGGTGGCCAACGAACTCAGGGCGGAGACGATCGACGCGGTCTCGCTGACGGGAGGTCACCTGGGGGCCGGGCTCGGCGTGGTCGAACTGACCGTCGCCCTGCACCACGTCTTCGACACGCCGCGTGATCGGCTGATCTGGGACGTCGGACACCAGGCCTATC
>CAZVMY010000042.1:0-11750 GCA_964628955.1 uncultured Methylocystis sp. | reverse complement strand
ACGTTGCGGCAGAAGATGATGTCGAACGTGCCGAACCGCGACACGTCGTCGGTGAGGTTGCAGGTCGCGAAG
Organism: uncultured Methylocystis sp.; assembly: GCA_964628955.1. Taxonomy (GTDB): domain Bacteria; phylum Pseudomonadota; class Alphaproteobacteria; order Rhizobiales; family Beijerinckiaceae; genus CAZVMY01. The sequence goes on along the minus strand of CAZVMY010000042.1, from coordinate 11,678 downwards.
TTGACCTGTTCGACGATGCGCGGATCGATGATCCAGCGCGTGCCGGACTGGCGGAAATGCTTCAGGAGCATGCGCACGGGCAGGCCGCGCTGCACCTCGAACTGGCTGTAGCTGCCGGCCTTCGCCTGATCGAGGATCTTCTGGGAGATGTCGGTCGCGACGATCTCGACCTGCACTGAGCCGAGCACCTGACGCATCTCTTCCAGCAGCATGATCAGCGAGAACGGCTCCTGTCCACTGGAACAGGCGGCGCACCAGATCCGGATCTTGCCGGCCTGCCGCCGCCGTTCGACCAGCTTCGGGATCAGCACCTTCTCGAACTGCTCGAAGGGCAAGCGGTCACGGAAGAACAGCGTTTCGTTCGTCGTCATGGCCTCGACGACGGCGGTCTCCATGCGGGCATTGCCCGCGCGCACGGCCGCGACCAGTTCGGCCGGGCCACCGTAGCCGTTCTGTCGCACGAGCGGTCCGAGCCGCGTGTCGACCAGGTAGTGCTTCTCGGTGCCGAGCGCGATTCCGGATCGCCTCAGCACCAGATCGAGAACGAAGGCATAGTCCAAGGGTGTCATCGGCCACCTCCGGCCACGAGTCTGTCGGCGGCGCGCCCGATATCGTCGATGGGCAGCACGGCGGCGCAAAGCCCGGCGCGCGCGATGCTGCCCGGCATGCCCCAGACGACGCTCGATGCCTCGTCCTGGGCGATGACGTTGCCGCCGTTGCTGCAGATGATCGCGCCGCCGCGCGTGCCGTCGCTGCCCATTCCGGTCAGCACGATCCCGAGAACCGAGGCGCCGTAAGCGGCCGAAGCCGAGGCGAACAGGACGTCGACGGAGGGCTTGCAATAGTTGACGGGCGGGCCGTCGTCGAGCACCGCGCGCACGACGCCGTCGCGCCGTTGCAGGAGCAGATGCCGGCCGCCGGTGGCGATGTAGAGCCGGCCGCGGCGGATCGGCTCGCCTTCCGTGGCTTCTGCGGCCTCGATGCCCATGCTGCGCCGCAGCTGATCGGCGAACATGCCGGTGAACGTGGTCGGCATGTGTTGCGCGATGACGATCGGCACGCGATCGAGGGCGCGGTGCAGGCCGCGCATCAGGGTGTTGATCGCCTGCGGTCCGCCCGTCGAGGCGCCGATGACGACGACGTCGGGCCGAGCCGAGGTGAGGGGCCGCAGCGTGACGGCCGGTCCGCTGGCGACCGCGACGTCCGGGAGCGTCGCCAGACGCGATGCCGGAGCGGCGCTCCGCGCAGAGGCCTCGCTCGGCCGATGGGGCTGCCGTCGCTCGGCCGGGGGTTCCGACCCGCGCAGCCGCCGCGCGCGGGCGCGGCTGCCCAGGGTCCGGACCTTGGCGATCAGGTCGCGACGGAAGTCCGTAGAGACCGTCACGTCGCGGTTGGTCGAGGGCTTGGAAATGTAGTCGGTCGCTCCGAGCTGAAGGCAGCGCAGCGCGATGTCCGCGTTTCGCATGGTCAGCGTCGAGGCAATGATCACGCAGACGCCGGGCAGCTTTTCGAGCAGCAGCGGCAGCGCCGTCATGCCGTCCATGTCGGGCATCTCGATGTCGAGCAGGATGACGTCCGGCTGGACGTCGGCCACGGCGCGGACCGCGTCGGCGCCGGTGCGATGCGTCGAGGTGACCGCGATCCCGCCGCCCTCCGTCAGCCAGCGGCTGACCAGCCCGCGCACGACGACGGAATCGTCCACCACCATGACGCGCAGCGGGGCCTCGGCGGCCGGTGCAGCGGGGACCCCGGCGACGACGTCCTCCGGCTCGCGGAGCAGGGGAAAGGGCATGGTCGCGCGCCGGCGCGTGGTGTCGGGCGGGCGCTCAGACCAGCCCGACCTCCTGGAACTTGTTGGCCAGGATGTCGCGGTCGAACGGCTTCATGATGTATTCGTCGGCACCCGCGTGCATGGCTCGCGCGATGTGGGCGACGTCGTTCTCCGTCGTGCAGAAGACGACTTTCGGCTGCCGGCCCTTGTCCATCCGACGCAGCGCCTTGAGGAACTCGTATCCGTCCATCACCGGCATGTTCCAGTCGAGCAGGACGGCGTCGGGCATCCGCGACACGCAGGCGGCGAGGGCGCGGCTGCCGTCCTCAGCCTCGGTGATCTCGAACTTCATGCTTTCGAGGATGCGGCGCGCGACCTTCCGGATGACGGCGGAATCGTCGACGACGAGGCAATGTTTGGACATGGATCGATCTCTTCGGTTCGGGGTCAGGCGGCCATCTGGAACGGACGGTCGAGCAGGGCGTCGAGGTCGAGTTCGACCAGCAGGCGGCCCTTGAGCCGGTGCACGCCTGCGCTGAACCGGGCCCAGTTCTGGTCGATATGCGCAGGATTGCCCTCGCGCTCGGCGATGGGCAGCCTGAGGACCTCGCCGATCTCGTCGATCAGGAGGCCGAAGGATTCGCCGCGCCATTCGATGCCGACGGCGGTCATCTCGTCGATTGTTTCGACCGGCGGGTGGCCGAAGAGCGATCGCAGGCTCAAGGTCGTGACGACCTTGCCGCGCAGGTTGAAGAGGCCTGCGACCGCCGGCGGCGCGAGCGGCACCGGCGTCAGCGACTGGACGATGAAGACGTCACGCACCCGGTCGATCGGCAGACCGAAGAGCTGATCGGCGACCGTCATGGTCACGAGCTGGATCTCGGTGACGTCGTGGCCGTCCTGATCGGCCGGCAATGCGCCGCTGTCTCCGGGTCTGGCCATGCCGCTTCTGACCGGTGTTGGCGTCATGCCGCATCTCCAACGGGTTCGAAGATCTCGCGCAGGCTCGCGACCAATCCCTCGCGGTCGAACTTGCCGACGACGTCCGCGAAGCCTGCGTTGCGGGCCCGCGACAGCAGTCCCGACGACGCCCGGGCGGCCAGCCCCACGACCATCGTCCTCTCGCGACCGGCGATGCCGCGCGTCGCTTCGACGAACTCGAAGGCGGCTGCGCCGAGGCTCTCGATGTCAAGGACGACCACGTCGCACGGCTGCGCGTCGAGCCGCTCACGGGCCTTGGAGAGCGACGAGAAGGTGGCGACCTTGAAGCCGGCCGCCTTGATGACGGGTGCCAGCATCGAACGGAAGAACTCGGACGGATCGACCAGCACCAGGCTCGGCCGGCGATCGGCCGTCAACCCGCCCGTATGGTCGCCGGCCGGCAGGTAGTGCGCGATGTCGAGAATGTCGGTCGCGCGACCGCGGACGATGGCGGAGCCGACGAGGCCCGGCACCGAGCCGGCCACGTCGATCTCCAGCGTTTCGTCGACGATGTCGATGATCTCGTCGACGACGATGCCGGTGGTCCGGTTGCCGTTCGAGAACACGAGCACGGGCTGCCCGCCACTGTCCCTCAGGGCGACGTTGGAATTGGCCGGCAGCAGCGGCATCAGCTTGCCGCGATACTGGACGAGGCGCTGTCCGTTCGACGTCTCGATCTTGGCGACGTCGATCTCTTCGAGGCGCGTCACGAGGGCGAGCGGAACGGCTTTGAGGCTGCCGTCCCCGGCCTTGAAGATCAGCAGCGAGGTCCGGGCGCTGTCGTCCTCGGCCGCCATCTGCGCGGCGATCGTCGCCTCGCTGTCCGCGGCGGTGGTGGCGCCGACCGTGGCGCCGAGGCCGTTGGGATCGAGGATCATGATCACGGAGCCGTCGCCCAGGATCGTCGTGCCGGAGTAGATCGAGAGCTGCCGCAGCTTCTGCGAGACCGGCTTGACGACGATCTCCTCCGTGTGGAGCACGCCGTCGACGACGACGCCGAACCGGTGATGCGCCACCTGGCAGACGACGATGAAGGCGCTCGACCAGACCTGCTCGGCGGTGTTCGCCACGCCGAGCATGTCGGCCAGCAGGATCAGCGGCAGCAGCCGCTCGCGCAGCCTCAAGACCGGCGCGCCGTTGATCTTCTCGATCCTCGCTTCGCTCGTCGCGTTCGCGCGGACGAGTTCGATGACGCTGGCCTGGGGCATGGCGAACCGGTGGCCGCCGGCCTCGATCACGAGCGCGGCCGAGATCGCCAGCGTCAGCGGGATCTTGATCGAGATCTTGGTGCCCTTGCCGGCGCGGTTGTGGATGTCGATCGTGCCGCCGATCTGCTCGACGTTCGAGCGCACCACGTCCATGCCGACACCGCGGCCGGAGATGTTGGTCACCTGCTTGGCGGTCGAGAAGCCCGGGTGGAAGATGAACCGCGCGATCTGCATCTCGCTCATGCGCGCGAGTTCGACGGGAGTCGCCAGCCCCTTCGTCTGGATTTTCTCACGGATGGCCGGGAAGTTGAGGCCGCGGCCGTCGTCGGCGATGTCGAGGATGATATAGCCGCCTTCCTGGGCGGCGGAGAGCCGGATCGTCCCGCGGCGGCTCTTGCCGGCGGCGAGCCGCTCGTCGGGGGGCTCGATCCCGTGATCGGCCGCGTTGCGGACCATGTGGACGAGCGGGTCGCGGATCAGTTCAAGTACCTGCCGATCGATCTCGGTCTCCGCGCCGATGGTTTCGAGATCCAGTTCCTTGCCGGTCTCGTGTTCGAGATCGCGGATCAGGCGCGGGAGCTTAGCCCAGGCGACGCCGATCTCTTGCATGCGCGTCTTCATGACGCTCTCCTGCAGCTCGGCGGTGACCTGCGAAAGGCGCTGCATCGGCACCTTGAAGCTGTTCAGGTCGGTCTTCCGCGAGATTTCGAGAAGCTGGTTCCGGGTCAGGACCAGCTCGGACACCATGGTCATGAGGTGTTCGAGCGTCTCGATCGGGACGCGGACGGAATGCCTGGCGGCGGCCGAGTCGGGGACGTCGGGTTTGGGCTCGTCGGGCTTTCCGGACACGGTCTCGGAGCGCGGCGGGTGCTCCGCGGCCGTGACGGGCTCGAACGCTGCGCCCGGCCTGCCGAGGCCGCGGCCCCGCCCTGCGCGTTCAAGTTCCGCCCGATCGAATCCGGCCCTCTCCAGCGCCTCCGGCTCGAACTCGACCTCGGGTCCCGTGGTGGTGCGGAACGCCTCCTCGAGTTCGTCGAGCGAGGCCTCGCCGGGGCGCAGCGGTCGTTCGAGAACCTGGTAGGTCAGCGTCCCGATCGTGTGGTCCTGCAGCGGCGTCGGAGACGTGACGATCGGCTGCGGCGGCTCCGTCGCGGGGATCACGATGTGGGTCGCGAGCGTTTCCAGCGCGCCGATCAGATCGGCGTCGTGACCGTCGGGCTCGGCCTGCGTCGCTTCCAGCGCCGCGATGATCACCTTGATCCGGTCGATGGTGCGCAGGATGAGCGTGACCGCGTCGCGGGTGACCGGCGCTCCGTCGCGGAAGCGGTCGATCACGGTCTCCGCGGCATGTGTGAGGGACTCGAGCCTCGGCAGTCCGAGAAAGCCGCAAGTGCCCTTGATCGTATGCACCAGACGGAAGATCTGGGCGATCAGGGCCCGATTGTTCGGCTCCTGCTCGAAGCGGACGAGTTCGAGGTCGACCGTATCCAGGCTCTCGGTGGTCTCGACCACGAAGTCCCGCAGAATTCCGTCCATCGGTGGGGTCCGTACGCAACGCGACTACTGATCGGACTTCACCATGTCCGGAAACGGTTTATGTTCCGTTGCAGTCTCGCGCCGCGGCCGGCCTGATGCCGAAACCGCTCCGGGCGGGGACCCGGACCTGGCTCGACGGGTACTCAGACCGGTCTTGCGCCGATCGTCACCGCGTCGCCGTCGATGGTCATGACGACCGCCATGCCTGCCGCGCGCGCCACCATGCCCGTGTAGAACGGCTGGATCGCATGGGCGTCGATCGCGCCGCTGTGATGCCGGCCGGCGAGGAGATCCTCGACGCCTGCCGGGATGCGCGCGTTCGTGCCCCGCGCCACGATGTGGAAGACGGGCGCCTCGGCGTCGCCTTCGACCACGACGTCCATCGTGCCGCCGCGAGGGATGCAGGTGGTGCCCACGACGAGCAGGTTCAGCAGCAGCTTGACCTTGTTCTTGGGCATGAGGAGGCGGGGTGCGGTCCAGCCGAGCTTGACCTTGTCGTCGTGGATGAAGCCCTTGGAGACCTGCTCGGCGTCGCCGGTGTCGATGGCCGCGCCCGCGGATCCGGCAGCGCCGAATGCGATTCTGGCGAACTGGAGCCGGGCGGAGGCCTGTCGGGCGCTCTTCTTGATCAGGTCCAGCGCGAAGTCGCGCATGGACTGCTCCTTCTCCTCTTCGAGCACCTCGAGTCCGTTCACGATCGCGCCGACCGGACTGATCACGTCGTGACAGACGCGGCTGCACAGGAGCGCGGCGAGGTCGAGCGACTCGAGTTTGATCTCTGTCATGGGAATGTCCGGGTCCAGGCGAATCCACCGGCCGCCACGCGACCGTGCCGAACCCGAGAGATACACGCCGGTGGCCGTGCCGCCAACTTGGTGCGGAATCAGGCCGTCGTCCCGATCGCGGGCGGGGCCTCCGCCTGCCATCGTCAGTGTCCCGCCTGGAGGCGGGCTTTCGGCCAGTTCAGACCGGCGCTCGTCTGCAATGCGCGGTCGGCGACGAAGACGTCCCGGCGATCGGGGCTTCGGAATAGGTGGACCCGCCCGTCGACGATCGCGAACGTGGCGGGATCGCCGGGCGTCAGCATGCCCTGGGCTACCGCGACCGGATCGTTGCCATAGAAGCGCGGCACGTAGGATTCGGGCGATTCGACGAAGGCGTCGCGGTTGGCCTGGCCCGTGAAGCGCCAGATTAGGCCCTGCCAGACGACCGTGACGGCGGGATCGCCCTCCCGCGCGGCGCCATCGACGAAATAAGCGACCGGATCGAAGCCGAACAGCGCCTCGTCGGACCGCGGGTCGATCACCATCAGGCTGGATTCGACGCCGCGCGCCCGCACGGGCTGGCCGAACACCGCCACGGCGAGAAAGAGCCCTGCGAGGAGGAGCATGACCAGATTGGCGAGGGGGTCGTCGACGGACGGTCCGGAATGCCTTCGCGTGGACATGATTGACCTCGATCGTGCGATTTCGGGCGACTCGATCGAAGACCTACACCCGGACCGGTAAGCGGAGGCCTGACGTGAATGGTAAATATTTAACCGTCGGGCGGCACAGTCTACGCGGGGGACCGCAACATCCGGAGAGAGTCGTGCGCCGCCAGCAGCCGTTCAGCCGCATCGCCCAGAGTCTCGTTCCCGCAGTCCTCGCGATCGCCGTCGTGATGTCGGCCCTGCTCGCGCCGGGCGCGGCTTGGGCACAGCAGCGGCGCGAGCGACCCGACTCCTTCACCACGCGCGAACTCGTCGACAACGGCCACCAGTTCTTCGGCTCGATCTCGCGCGGGCTGGCGCTGACGCTGGAGGAGGCCGTCCGGCGCTGGGGCGAACCCAACGGCTACATCCTGGGTCAGGAGGGTTCGGCCGCGTTCATCGGCGGCCTCCGCTTCGGCGAGGGCACGCTCTACACGCGCAATGCCGGCGACACGCGCGTCTTTTGGCAGGGCCCGACGCTGGGCTTCGACGCCGGCGGCGACGGCGCGCGCACGATGATGCTCGTCTACAACCTGCCGCGCGTCGACGCGATCTTCCAGCGCTTCGTCGGCGTCGACGGGTCTGCCTATCTTGTGGCGGGTTTCGGGCTGACCGCTCTCACGGCCAACGAGATCACGCTGGTGCCGATCCGGTCCGGCGTCGGCGCGCGGCTCGGCGTCAATATCGGCTACCTCAAGTTTACCGACCAGGCCACGTGGAATCCCTTCTAGGTTCGGCGTCTCGCTAGCCCTCGTCTGCTCGTCATGGCATGCTCGCCGGCTGGCGGGTTTTCACGGGACGGCCGCGTGATCGAACCGATCATGTATTTCACGCTGGGCGCGCTGTCCGCGATCCTCGCGGCCTTCGCAACGTTGCCTGCGTTCTGGCGACGGGCTTACCGGATCTCCCGGCGTCACGTCGAGAGCCTGCTGCCGGTCTCTCCCGCCGAGATCGCCGCCGAGCGCGACCAGTTGCGCGCCGCGTTCGCCGTCGAAAGACGCCAGCTCGAACTCCGTCTCGATAAGGCCTCGGCGCAGCGCCACGACGATCAAGTGGAACTCGGACGACGCCTCGCCGCGATCGCAGACCGCGACGGGACGGTCCGGGACCTCTCGGCGCGCATCCGGGCACTGGACGTCGACGTCTCCGAACGGGACCTGCGCATCGCCGGGCTTTCGGCAGAGCTCGCCGAAACAGCTCAGGCGCTTGAGGGGACCCGGCTCGATCTCGGCGATCTGCGGCGCGCGCACGACGCGCTGAAGGACACGTATCGCGCGCTGCTCGACGTCGCCGACGCGCGCCGGGTGGAGATCGACGAACTCACGACGCGGCGCGACTCGCTCGCCGCGCGTGTGCACGAACTGGAACGGGCGGAACTGCTGCTGCGCAACACCAACCGTGAACGGGCCGACGAAGTGCGCACGCTGGAGCGCAGCCGGCGCGAGCTGCTGTCCGAAAAGAGCATTCTTCAGGGCAAGCTGGCGGCGGCGGAGGCGCTCGTCGCCAGACGCGACGCGAGCCTGGCAGAGCGGGACGCCGAGCGCGCGGCGCTCAAGGAGACGGTCGACGGTCTCGCGCGGCAGCTCGCCAGCCTCGAGCGCGCCGATCAGGACAAGGCCAAGCGCCTCGTCGTAGCCGACGCGCGCGTGACCGAACTGGAGATGGCACATCGCGAGGCGCGCAAGGCTCTGACCGATCTGAGAGCGGAGAAGATCACCGCGGATGGATTGCTGGCGCAGGCGAAGCTCGACATCGCGGCACTGGAGCGGCAGCTGCCGAAGCGCCGGGGCATGCAGCCGGTGGACGACGGCGCGCTCGCCCGGACCCTCGCCGAACTTCAGGTCATTGCGCTCCCGGAACTGGCGGACGTCGTCCCGTCCAACGACGACCTGTCCTCACCGATGGCCCAGCGCGTGCGCGACCTGAGGCCAGACTGAACGGCTTGCCGAGGAACGCTTGACGAGACCGCCGACGCCCGCGGCGCCGGCCTTGACACGCCTCGCCCGCCCTTCCATCAGCTAACCCGCTGCGAGGAAGGCTTCGTGAGAACCGCCGCAGCCATGGCGCGGTCGAAGCGGATAAGGCGGCACGATGTTCAACGTAGCAATCGTCGGCGGCGGTCCCGGCGGGCTCATGACGGCGTGGCACCTCGATCGCAAACTCGAGCACGAGTGCAAAGTCACCATCTTCGAGGCGTCGAACCGGCTCGGTGGTAAGATCCTCACCAGACGGTTTGCCAGCGAGGACAGCCTCTACGAGGCCGGCGTCGCCGAAATCTACGGCTACGGGAGGCTCGGTCCCGACCCGCTTCGCGAGATGATCGACGGCTTCGGGCTGGAAACGGTGCCGATCGACAGCGACACCTTCGTCATGGACAACCACGTCATGCGTGGCGTCCAAGGCATCCGCGAGGCGTTCGGCACCCGGACCGCCAATGCGGTCAAGGCCTTCCGCAAGCGCTGCGCCAGCCTGCTCTCGCCGGGGCAGTACTACGAGGGGGCGAGCAAGGACGACAACGACCATCCGTGGGCGAAGCTGTCCTGCCAGGACGTTCTCGAGCGCGAGGTGCGCGACGAGGCGGCGCGCAAGTTCTTCAAGATCGCAGCGCGCAGCGACATCGCGTCGGAGCCGCATCTCACGAGCGGGCTGAACGGATTGAAGAACTTCCTGATGGACGTCGAGGGCTACATCGATCTCTATTCCATAAAAGGCGGCAACGAGCGGCTCGTGGATGCGCTCAAGGCCGCCTGCACCGACACGATCGAACTCGACAGTCGGGTCCTGCGGGTCGGACTTCTGGCCGACGGCCGGTACCGTCTCACGGTGCAGCGGGGACAGGTCGTCGAGACGCGCGACTTCGACATGGTGATCATGGCGCTGCCGCACAACTGGCTCGCCACGGTCGAGTTCGAGACGGAGAAGCTGAACCGGGCCATGGTCCGGCACATCGCGCATTTCGACCGGCCCGCGCATTACCTGCGGGTGAGCCTGCTCTTTCGCGATCGGTTCTGGGAAACGGCGATCCCCGATGCGTGGTGGATGACCGACAGCTTCGGCGGCTGCTGCGTCTATGTCGAGAATGCCCGGCACGAGTATGCGCGGGGCGGCGCCCTCGGTTGGCTGATCTCGGGCTGCGACGCGCTGGCCTACGCCAATCTCGACGACGATGCCCTGATCGAGGCGGCGCTCGCCTCGTTGCCACCGTCGCTCGGCGACGCGCGCGCGCGGTTCGTCGAGGGCCGCGTCCACCGCTGGCTGTCATCGGTCAACGCCATTCCCGGCGGGGTTCCCGTCCGTGGCGCGCGCGCCAATCATCTGCCGGAGCCGGACGAAAATCCGGGTCTCTTCGTGGTGGGCGACTACATCTACGATTCGACGCTGAACGGCCTGCTCGACTCGGCCGACATCGCCAGCGATCTGGTGGTCTCGCGACTGACGCAGATGCGCTACGACGCGCAGCTCGCCGAACAGGCGACCGCGAAAGGGCGAAGCGGCCGGGCCATCCGCCACCTGATCGACCGTGACTACTTCGACAACTACCGCAACTGCGGTCCGTATGCGGAGGTCTGGGGTCGCTTCTTCGACGCGGCCTTCATGGACGACCTGATCCGCACGGTCTGGCGGCTGAAGAAAGGCTACAAGCTCCTGATCGCCGGATCGGCGAGCGGGCAGACGGTGGGCGCCATGAGGGCCCGCGGCGTCGACGCCTGGGGGATCGAGAACAACATCCACATCCACGCCCAGACGCCTGCCGCCCTGCGCGAGTTCAACGTCCTGGGCAGCGTCACGGACATGCCGTTCGAGGACGACGAGTTCGACGTGATCCTCGATACCTGCCTCTGCTACGTTCCGGGATCGCGGGTCGAATGGGCGATCGAGGAAATGCACCGCGTGGTTCGGCGCGGCCTGTTCTTCCATTCCATGACGTCGGACCTGACGTCCGACATCATCGACCGGTTCCAGCTCATGCGCGGGGTCAAGCGGCTCGGCACTTATTGGGAATGGTCGGACGTCTTCGCCGACAACGATTTCGACCTGACGCAGATCGACGAGGACAGGCTGGAGAAGCTCTGGCAGCGGACGCTGGCCGCCGGCAAGGGACCCGGAACGTGGTTCGACGATGCAGAGGCGGTGCGGTTCTCCTTCTACGACAAGGTCGACGCCGAGGACGATTGACGCTTTGCCATCCCCGTCACAGCGGCCCTTCCCCGCGAGCACGCCACGCGTTAGGCACTAGCCGCGTGGTCGACCCGGTCTTTGCGGCGGGGCTGAGGAGCGATGGCGAAATCACCCGAAGTCGAATCCGACGAGCAGAGGAAGCTTCGGCTGGCCCGCGAGGACGCGGAGCGCAGGCGCAAGGCCGCGCTCGAGGCCGAAGATGACGACGACGATGAAGATGACGAGGACGAGGACGAAGACGAAGACGATGAGGACGACGACAGGACGCCCCATGTCCTGAACGCCGCCGAGACGGTCTCCGCGTTCCAGACGCTGACGCGGTTTCTCGCACCCTTCCTGCCCGCGCAGCGCAAGGGGCTGGTCATGATCGGCATCGCCCTCATGATCGAGACGATCTACAACACGGCGTTCCCGCTCGCCCTGAAGTTCCTCATCGACGACGCCATCAACGGCGACGACGCCAACGTGCTGATGTGGATCCTCGGCACGATGACCGTCCTCGGGATCGCGGCGTCCTGCGCGATGATCTGGT
>CAZVMY010000041.1:7778-11805 GCA_964628955.1 uncultured Methylocystis sp. | reverse complement strand
GATGACGCCACGCATCAGCGGGCGCACTCCGACGATGGCGCGCGCGAGCGTCGACTTGCCCGAACCGTTCGGTCCGATGATGCCGATCCCCTGCCCGCCCTTCAGCGTCAGGGTCGCCGCGCTCACGATCGGCGTGGCGAGGCCCGGCGCGCCGATGAAGGCGTCCTCGACGTGGAGGGTGTGCCGCGGCGGCGGCAGGGCCATGCGCTGCGGCCGGTCGCCGATCGCCCGCAGCATCTCGCTCAGGCGATCGTAGCTCTGGCGTGCCGCCACGAAGCCTTTCCAATTGCCGACCGCGACCTCGATCGGCGCCAGAGCACGCGAGGTCAGGATCGACGCCGCGATCATCGCGCCGCCCGAAAGTTCGCCACGGATGACGAGATAGGCGCCGACGCCGAGTACGGCCGATTGCAGCGCCATGCGGAAGATCTTGGCGGCCGCTCCGATTCCTCCGGCTGCGTTGCTGGCGGCGATGCCGTCCATCACGTGCCGGTTGTTGACGTCTTCCCAGCGTTTGTGGAACGCCTCGACCATGCCGAGGGCATGGATGCTCTCGCTGCTGCGCCGCGCGACCTCGACGAGCACCTGGCGCTCGAGCCCGCTCTGCATCGTGGCCTGCGCAGGCGCCTTGCTGCGCATGTCGGTCCAGATGGTCAGGGCGATGATGACGGCACCGCCGACCACCACGAGCAGCCCGAGCAGCGGGTGGAGCAGGAAGGCGCCGATGAAGAAGATCGGCATGAACGGCATGTCGAACAGCGCCGTCGGACCCATCCCGGACAGGAACGCGCGGATCTGGTCCAGATCGCGGACGGACTGGAGCGCCTGCTCCGCTCGCCCGCCCTTGAGCGGGATCAGCATCGCGGCGTCATAGACGCGGCGGGCCAGCAGTTCGTCGAACCGCGCGCCGATGCGGATGAGCATGCGCGAGCGCAGGCCTTCCAGCGTCCCCTGCAGCACGTATGCCGTGAGGACGACGAGCGAAATGCCGACCAGCGTCGGCAGGCTGCGGCTCGACAGGACGCGGTCGTAGACCTGCATCATGTAGATGGAGCCCGTCAGCATCAGCACGTTGATGAAGGCGGAGAAGATCGCGACGCCGACGAAATGCGGCCGGCACCGCTCGAACGCAACCACGACGGGCGAGGTTCTCCTGCCTGACGACTCGCCCCTGGACATCTGTCCCTCGCGCCTGCCGGCCTGCCGGCTGCTGCGATCGTCCTCCGACAGTCCCCACTGCCGGTCGATCAAGGAGAGCGTATACGAGACTGCCTTTCCCGAATGTGAAATCACAGTCGAGACACCATCGCGGATGGTAAAGAATGCCTGTCTTGACAATTGCAAAAGACGGCTTTCCGGATCCTCTGTCCGGCGTTGGAACGCTTTTTCCAGTCCTGAGATGATGGTCCCGATCGGTCCTGTCATTCCTTGGCTCGCTCCACGTAGCTTGCATCGGCCGTCATGACCACGATCCGGGTTCCGGCCGAAATGTGCGGCGGCACGGTCGTCCGGACGCCGTTCGAAAGGATCGCGGGCTTGTAGGACGACGAAGCGGTCTGGCCCTTGGTCACGGGTTCCGTCTCGACCACTTCCAGGATGATGCGCTGCGGCAATTCGATCGAGACAGCCGTCTCGCCGAACATGCTCAGCTTGACGATCATGTTCTCCTGAAGGAACGGCCCGAGATCACCGATCACGTCGGGGTTCACCTGGACCTGTTCATAGGTCTCCTGGCTCATGAAGTGATACCCGTCGCCGTCCTGATACATGAAGGAATAGTCGCGGGTGTCGATCTCGGCACGCTCGACCTGCTCGGTCGTGCGATAGCGTTCCGACACCTTCACACCATCGCTGATCCGGCGCATGTCGAGCTGTGTGACCGGCGTACCTTTCCCCGGGTGAATGTTCTCCGCGCTCAGAACCGCGTAGAGCTTGCCATCGACTTCGACGACCGAGCCCTTGCGCAGCGAGCTTGCGATGACTTTGACCATGCGTGAACCCCGAAAAGTGGCTGCCGGGCCGTCGCGACCGGCGCCGTTAACGAACTGGCGTTACGCCACCACGGCGCCCTGCACAAGGGCGGGAGCGCCATTCGAGGTCGCCGGATGACGCTGCCGTCGCCCTGGTGGGAGCCCGGCAGACACCGTGACCGGCGGCCGTTCCTCAGCGCGCGCAACCGGATGAGGTCGGCGATCCGGCGACATTTCGAAGCGCAGGACTTTACCGAGATCGAAGCCGCGGCTCTGCAGGTTTCGCCAGGCAACGAGGCACATCTGCATGCCTTCGCCACCGATCTCATGACCACGGACGGCCGCATGCGGCGCCTCCATCTGCACACCTCTCCGGAGGTCGCCTGCAAGAAGCTGCTGGCCGCCGGCGAACGTCGGATCTTCGATTTCGCGCGGGTGTTTCGCAACCGTGAGCGCGGTGACCTGCATCACCCCGAGTTCACGATGCTCGAGTGGTATCGGGCGGACACCGGTTACGAAACCGTCATGGCTGATTGCGGCGCCCTGCTGGCGCTCGCGGCCGAAACCGCCGGTGCCCACAGGTTGCGTTTTCGCGACCGTTCGGTCGATCCGGTGCTGGAGCCGGAGATCGTGACCGTGAACGAGGCCTTCCGGACTTTCGCCGCGATCGACCTGGCGGCGACTCTTCTGGAAGACCAAGGGGACCGCACGGCGCTCGCGGAGGCCGCCAGAATGGCGGGCATCCCGGTCCGTGACGACGACACGTTCACGGACGTGTTCACGCGCATTCTCGTCGAGCGCGTCGAGCCGCGGATCGGCAACGGACGGGCGACGATCCTGACCGAATATCCGGCCTGCGAGGCAGCTCTGGCGCGCCGTACGCCGCATGATCCACGCTTCGCCGAGCGGTTCGAGCTCTATGCCTGTGGTGTCGAACTGGCGAATGCCTTCGGTGAGCTCACCGATCCGGTCGAGCAGCGCCGCCGCTTCGTGGCCGAGATGGACGAGAAGCAGCGGGTCTATGGCGAGCGCTATCCGATCGACGAGGATTTCCTGACGGCGCTCGCATCGATGCCGCCCGCGAGCGGCGCGGCGCTCGGGTTCGACCGGCTCGTGATGCTGGCCACGGGCGCGAGCCGGATCGAGCAGGTCGTCTGGACGCCGGTCGCGGAAATGCCGATAGAGGCCGGATGACGACGCATGACATGCCGGACACGGCGCAACCGTTGCGCGGGATCGACGATCTCGCCGCCGCGGGGCTCATCTCGGGAAGCGACCTCGCCGGGCTGGAAGCCGTCGCCGCGCGCTACGCCGTCTCCATAACTCCGGATATGGCCGGCCTGATCGACCCGACGGACCCGGACGATCCGATCGCGCGTCAGTTCGTCCCCGACACGCGTGAGGCCATCGCCCATCCCGCGGACCTGACGGACCCGATCGGCGATGTCCGGTTCTCGCCGGTGGACGGGATCGTGCATCGCTATCCCGATCGCGTGCTGCTGAAACTCGTGCATTCCTGTCCGGTCTACTGCCGTTTCTGCTTCCGGCGAGAGGTGGTTGGCCCTCGCGGGCCTAGCTTCCTCTCAGCCGCCGCGCTCGATCGTGCCCTCGCCTATGTCGCGGCCGATCCAGCGATCTGGGAGGTGATCTTCACCGGGGGCGATCCGTTCGTGCTGTCGCCGCGCCGGATGCACGGCATCGTCGGCCGCCTCGCCGCGATCCCCCATGTCGAGGTGCTGCGCTGGCACACGCGTGTTCCCATCGTCGATCCCGGACAAGTGACGCCGGCGCTCGTTTCGGCGCTGAAAGCGGAGGGCAAGGCGAGTTGGGTGGCGCTCCATGCCAATCATCCGCGCGAGTTCACCCCGGCAGCGCTGAAGGCAATCGGCCGTCTGGTCGATGCCGGCATCCCGCTGCTCGGCCAGTCCGTGCTGCTGCGCGGCGTCAACGACGATCCCGAAACGCTCGGCGCGCTGATGCGCGCCTTCGTGAAGGCGCGCGTGAAGCCCTATTATCTCCACCACGGCGACCTGGCGCCAGGCACCGCGCATCTGCGC
>CAZVMY010000041.1:0-7768 GCA_964628955.1 uncultured Methylocystis sp. | reverse complement strand
GGCCGGGCGCTGATCGCGGCGATCCATGGCCGATCGTCGGGTCTCTGCCAGCCGACCTACGTGCTGGACATCCCCGGCGGCCACGGCAAGGTTCCCGTCGGTCCCTGTCACGTCCTGCCGGGCGAAGGGTCGTCCGAGGCCACGATCCTCGACGACCGCGGCGAGCGCCACGCCTACCCGCCCCGCGGCACGGGCGATACCGGCGCGGTCGCATCGTGAACCGCCAACGCACCGCTGCGATCGTCGGAGGCGGGCCTGCGGGGTTGATGGCGGCGGAACGACTGGCCGACGCAGGCCTCGCAGTCCGCGTGTTCGAGCGCATGCCGACGGTTGGCAGGAAGCTGCTGATCGCCGGACGCGGCGGCCTCAATCTCACACACAGTGAACCGGTCGAGCCATTCGTCCAACGCTATGGCACGGCGGCAGTCCGGCTAGAGCGCTGCCTCGCAGCGTTCTCGCCCGCCGATCTCCGGACCTGGGCGGAAAGCCTGGGCCAGGAGACCTTCGTCGGAAGCAGCGGCCGGGTGTTCCCGAAGACGATGAAGTCCTCGCCGCTGCTGCGCGCCTGGCTGCTGCGCCTCAGCGAGAAGGGCGTTACGATCTCAGTCCGATGTCGCTGGGAGGGCTGGGACGACGCCGGCGCGCTCCGGTTCGTCCGCGCGGACGGAACGCAGGAGCTGATCAGCCCCGACGTTGCCGTATTCGCGCTGGGTGGCGCGAGCTGGCCGAGGCTCGGCGCCGACGGGCGCTGGGTGGACGCCTTCCGCGCGCGAGGCATCCCGGTGACGCCGCTCGCCCCGGCGAACTGCGGCTTCGACGTCGGCTGGTCGGACGTTTTCCGCGACCGGTTTGCCGGAGCCCCGCTGAAGCGGATCGTGCTGCGGGCCGGCGGACAGGACGTTCGCGGAGAGGCGATGATCACACGGCATGGTCTCGAGGGCGGCGCCGTCTATGCGCTGTCCCCGGTCCTTCGCGAGGTGGCACGCGCGGGGAACGGACGCCTGCTCGTCGATCTCAGGCCCGACGAGACGTCGGCCATGCTTGCCGCCCGGCTCGACCGGCGCCCCGCGGGGCGCACGACCACGGAATGGCTGCGGCGCAGTCTCAGTCTGCCGCCGGCCGCGATCGGCCTGCTGCGCGAAGGAGCCGGAACCTCTCTTCCGACCGAGGCGACGGCGCTCGCCGCGCTGATCAAGGCCGTGCCGCTCACCGTGACCGGACCGCGGCCGATCGACCGGGCGATCTCGACCGCCGGCGGCGTCGCGCTCGACGCGGTCGACGACGGCCTCATGCTGCGCGCCATGCCCGGCACGTTCGTCGCCGGCGAAATGCTCGACTGGGAGGCCCCGACCGGCGGCTACCTGCTTCAGGCGTGCCTGTCGACCGGTCGTCTCGCGGCGGACGGCGTGATCGACTGGCTGACGCGGCGGGACGGACACGGCGAAGCATTCACCGCCGCGACCCCACCTCCACGAGCGGTTCCTTGAGCCGCTCTCCCGCGCGGGTCAGTCCGTCGCCCTCGCCAGCCCGTTCCTGAACGGCTGCATAGTCAGGAAAGACACTGCCGAAAGCGCGGTCGAGCACCACCGTGAACAGGCCGTAATGGCCGCGGTATCGCGCATGATGCAGCGCGTGATAGGTCGGCGTCACGATCCACCGCCCGACCGCGCTTCGCGCGAAGCCCGACGGAAACACCTCCACGTTGCTGTGACCGAGCACGTTGAGGCTGTAGTTGACCAGTCCGTAGACGGCGAGCCCCGGACCGCTCACCGCTGCCACCTGTGACAGGAGCACGACGAAGCCGAGTGCGCCGACGATCAGGATCAGGCGTTCCAGCATGGAAAAGGACAGCGACGTCAGCGGGTCGACGACGGTCGCGACATGATGCTGGCGATGGATGAAATAGAACGCCGGCGTGTGCAGGATGCGATGTGTCGCGTAGAACCAGAGCTCGAACCAGACGAACAGCAGCGCGAAGCTCGCGACACTGTTGCCGAGGGTGGGCTCTGCAAGCGGCAGCCAGCCCAGACCGACGACCACGGTGATCGCCGTCACGTCGAGCATGACGACCGGCACCGCTGCGCGCAGTTCGCTCATCAACTGGCCGTCCGCATACGGCAGGCGGAACACGAGATGCCGCCGGGCGAAGCCCGACAGCCGGAGCCATCCGAACGCCAGTCCCAGGATGATCGCGCTGCGGCACACGATCACCAGCGCCGCACCGGCCCCGAAGACGAGCGCGGATTGAAGCGTGACGATTTCATTCGAAGGCAGAAGACCGGGAAACATCGCGACCTCGACGTTGGGGTTAGCGATCCGCAATCCAGCGGGCCCGGCACAGGCCGAGACCCGCCGTCTTCCGGTATCAGCGCGTGACGGAGACGTTGCCGCTCCGCGTGGCCGTCCCGCCGCGCGGCCCGGTGTAGCTCGAACCGGACTGGAACTGGCCCGGTGCCGTCCGGGTGACGCTGCCTTGACGCGTGACGCTCCGGCCAGCCGGGCCGGTGGTCGAGCCGCCATAGCTGCAGGTGCCGCCGGCACATGAACCGCCACCCTGCGACGTGGCGACGCCACCCCGCGGGCCGGTGGCCGTGCCGGACCGGCTCCATTGCGCTTCGGCGAAGGCCGTACCGGCGATCAGAAGGGCGCTGGCGGTGGCGGCGGTGAGTAGTCTGGACATGGTGATCTCCTCAAAGGATCGACGCCTCACTTGACGTCGACGTCACCCTGCCCGACCTCGACTTCTCCCATATTTCCGGAATGGGCAGATTTGTTTCCAAGTGTTTCGGCGGCTCGTCCCGGGCAACCTGCAGAAATACAGGAAACGATTCGAAACAATCCCGGACTGGACCGGACGGGGCCCCGCCGTCATGGTCTCACCATCGCAAGGGATCGAACCGCGAAACGATCGCATGGACCAGCGCCCGCTCATTCTCATCGTCGACGACGACGTGGAAATCCGCAGCCTGCTCGAACGGTATCTGAAGGAGAACGGGTTCGCGGTGCGATCCGTCGCCAACGGCCAACAACTGGACCGTCTGCTCGCACGCGAACGGGTGGCCTGCTTGGTGCTCGACCTGATGATGCCTGGTGAGGATGGACTGGCGATCTGTCGCCGCCTGCGCGCCGACGACAACCCGGTCGCCATTCTGATGCTGACGGCACGCGGCGACGACATCGACCGGATCATCGGTCTGGAGATGGGCGCGGACGACTATCTGCCCAAGCCGTTCAACCCGCGGGAGCTGCTTGCCAGAATCAACGCCCTGCTGCGCCGGCAGCGCACCTCCGCCGACGTGCCGGGCGCGCCGGCCATCGCCGGCGGCGCGGTGCATTTTCACGACGTTCAAGTCGATCTGGCCGCGCGCACGCTGACCAGGGGACAGCTCGTGCACCGCCTGACGACCGCGGAATTCGCCCTGCTCTCCGCGCTCGTCTCCCGGCCCGGTCGTCCGCTCAGCCGCGAGCGCCTTCTGGAGCTGACCCAGTCGGATGCCTCCGAGGTGTCGGACCGCAGCGTCGATCTGCAGGTGCATCGGCTGCGACGACTCGTGGAGGATGATCCTTCGCAGCCGCGCTACATCCAGACGGTGCGCGGGCATGGCTATGTGTTCGTGCCGGACGGTCGGGGATGAGGTGGCCGCGCTCGCTGCTGGCGCGCAATGCGCTGCTCATCGCCGGCCTCGTCATCGGCGGACAACTCGTTTCTCTCGCCGGCTATATCGCTTTCGTGCAGCTGCCGCGCGCCGCGCAACTCGCCGAGCTGACGGCGCGCTTCGTTGCGGTGCTCGAGGCCTCGCTGGCGAACGCACCGGCCCGGCAACTCGAATGGATCGTCCGCGATCACGGCAGGGCCATCGTGCGGACCGAGCGCCGCCAGCCGCCCGAGTCCGCGCCGCTGCCATTCCTGCCGCGCATCCTCGTCCGGCGGTTCACCGACGCGATCGTTCCCCGGCTCGATGGACGCGCCGTTCATTTCGTCCGCGGCGAGGGCGATCAGCTCTGGATCGAGCTGCGGGTCGCCGACGAGACGCTGTGGTTCGTCACAGCGGCGGACGGCGTTCTGGTCGAACAGCTCACGAACTGGATGATCGTCTCCGGTATCGGCGCCGTCATCGGCCTCATGGGCGCGTTCCTGATCGAACGCAGGATAAACCGCCCGCTGGAGGCGCTAGCCGAAGCGGCTCGTGAGCTGGGTTCGGGCCGCACGGTCCAGCCGTTGTCCGAAAACGGACCCACCGAACTGGCGGCGGTGTCGCGCGCCTTCAACCGCATGGTGGCCGATCTCGCCGCCGTCGATCGCGAGCGCGCGATCATGCTGGCCGGGATATCGCATGACGTCCGCACGCCGCTGACCCGCGTTCGGCTTGCCAACGAACTGATGCGGGGGCAGGCGGAACCGGCGCTCGTCGAGCGCGTGGCGACGAATCTCGCCCATGTCGACCGGATTCTCGGCCAGTTTCTCGCGTTTGCGCGAGATGAAGCGACCGAGAAGCCCGTCAGCGTCGATCTCAACCGGCTCGTCCGGGAGCGCCTGAACGATCAGGCGGAAGGGACGAACGGCATCTGGTTCCAGGCCGGCCAGATGCCGGAACTGACCGTGCGGCCCCTGGCCTTCGGCCGGGCGCTCGACAACCTGATCGCCAACGCGCGCACGCATGGCGCGCGGCCGATCGTGGTGCGGACGACCCTGAATGCCGATGCGGTCGCCATTGCGATCATTGATCGCGGACAGGGAATAGCGCCCGAAGACATCGAGCGCTACCGGCAGCCGTTCCAGCGTGGTCGGACCACGCAGTCGGGTTCGGCCGGCCTCGGCCTTGCGATTGTCGACCGCATCGTGCGGCTGCACGGCGGGGTGCTGATGCTCGGCCCTGCGGAAACCGGCGGGTTCGAGGCGCGGATCACCCTGCCGATCTGAGCCTCTTCAACCAATGTCGTCGAAACGCGCGACGGGAGCGCCGGCGACCTCGGAGGCGAGCACGACCACCATGCCCGCTTGGGGCGCCGGCGCGTCGCCCGACGCGGAGCGGTTCAGGCTGGTTACGAACAGCCGGTCGAGGCGCGGTCCGAAGAAGCAGGGCATCGTCGGTGAGGGCACCGGCAGGACGACCGTGTCGAGGAGCCGGCCATCGGCCGTGAAGCGGTTGAGGCACCCCGCCGAGACGCCGGCGCTCCAGTAGCAGCCCTGCGCATCGGTGGCGCCGCCGTCCGGCCGGCCGGTCGCCTCGTCGGGCGTGGCGATGCGGCGACGCGCCGCGATGGCGCCGGTCGCCGGATCGAACGACCAGGCGTCGATCCATGGGCCACGCGTATCGGCATGGAACAGCGTTCCGCCGTCCGGCGACCAGGCGAGACCGTTCGAGACGAGCAGACCGTCGAGCTTCGTCTCGATCCGGCCCTCCACGGTAACGCGGTACAGGCACCCGACCGGTTGTTTCGCGGGGCGCTCATCCATGGAGCCTACCCAGAACGCGCCATCCGGGCCGACCTTGCCGTCGTTCAGCCGGATGTCCGGGCGTGGAAACGCGAACCGGGCCAAGCTCCGGTAGCCGGCGGTGTCACGGTCGAACAGGCCGACCTCGTCGTCCAGCGCGACGACAAGTCGTCCGCTTCCGGCGAGACCGAGCGAACAGACGCGCTTCGGCAGCCGCCACCGCCGCCGCGCGCCGGTGCCGGGCGACCATTCGAAAATCTCGCAGGCAGGGATGTCGCACCAGAGCACGACGCCTTCGCGCTCGTCCCAGATCGGACTCTCCGCCGTGGTGAAGCGATCCTCGAACGGAAACAACGCGTTGACGCGATCCGTCGTCACGGCGATTCAGGCAGGCCGCCGCGCTCGATCACGAACCGCTCCACCGCATCCACGCCGACGTGGCCACGCACGTTGGTGAAGACGTGCGGCCGCCCCTTGCGCATCAGGATCGCGTCACGGTCCATCACGCCGAGATCGGCGCCCACATAGGGCGCGATGTCGATCTTGTTGATCACGAGCAGATCCGACCGCGTGATGCCGGGGCCCCCTTTTCGCGGGATCTTGTCGCCGGCTGAGACGTCGATGACGTAGATCGTCAGATCGGCCAGTTCCGGGCTGAAGCTCGCCGCGAGATTGTCGCCGCCCGACTCGATCAGGATCACGTCGAGCGCCGGGAAACGCCGGTTCATGTCGGCGACGGCCGCCAGGTTGATCGAGGCATCCTCGCGGATCGCCGTATGCGGACAGCCGCCGGTCTCGACGCCCATGATGCGGTCCGGCGGCAGCGCTCCGGAGCGGGTGAGGAACTCGGCATCCTCCTTGGTGTAGATGTCGTTGGTGATGGCGGCGACGTCATAGCGGCGGGCGAGGCTCTTGCAGAGCACGTCCATCAGCGCCGTCTTGCCCGAGCCGACCGGGCCGCCGACACCCACCCGCAAAGGTCCGTTCTTCGACTTCATCATGACCGGAAGAGCCTCGTGGTCTGCGTTTCATGGCGCATCGACGCGATATCCGAGCGCAGCGCAAGCCCGCCGAGGTCCGACGCCCGGCCCGCCAGCGCAAGCCGTGCGGCATGTTGCACCGCTCCAGCGAGCGCGGCGGAGACACGCAGGCCGTCGCTCTGGCCGATCGGTGCGAGCCGCACGGCGGCGGACACGAGATTGCTCACGAACCCCTGCATGAATGCCACGAGGGTCGCCGCCAGCGGCAGGCCATGCACGGCCGTGGCGAGGCCGGCCGCGACCGGCAGCGCCACCGGATCGCCTGCCAACGCGCGCAAGCGATCGAGACCGGCGCTCGGCCAGCCCGCCGCGACCGCGTCGAGGAACGCCCTGCCCTGCATGGTCGATTCCAGCCGACGCTCGAGGGAGGGCTGGAGCGCGAGCGCCAGCTCGGCGACCGTCCGCACGCCGGTGTTGCTCGCCGCAAGAGCCGCCCGATGCGTCCGCGCGAGCAGAACGGCATCCGTCCGGGCGCTCCCCGACGTCAGCAGCCCCTCGATCCAGGCGGCCAGCGTCACGCGGTCATGGACGTCCCCCGCCTCCACCGCCCATTCGAGCCCGTGCGAATAGCTGAAGGCGCCGGTGGGAAAGGCCGGAGAGAACCAGACAAGCAGCCGCGCCAGCGCCGCGTCGTCAGTGATCATGGCCGTGACGGCCATGATCATGATGATCGTGACCGTGATGATCGTGGCCGTGCGCCTGGTGATCATGCGCGTGATGCGACCGCTCGTGATGATGTCCGTGACCGGATGCCTCGCCCGAATAGGCGCCGCCTTCCGGCTGGAACGGCGCCTCGATCTCGAGGACCTTGGCGCCGAGGCCGCGCAGCATGTCGGCGATGACGTGGTCCCGCCGGATGCGCAACCACCGCGCCGAGATTTCGGTCTCGAGATGGCGGTTGCCGAGATGCCAGGCGAGCCGCATGAGATGCAGCGCATCGCGCGCGCGGATTTCGATCAGTTCTTCGGGCGCGGCGACGATCTCGACGACGCCGCCGTCTTCGAGAATATAGGCATCGCCATGGGCGAGCGCGGGTGTGTCCGCCAGATCGACGAGGAAGATGGTGCCCCGGACGGCGGTCACCGTTCCGCGCCGGCGGCGACGGTTCTCGAAATCGAGCACAACGGCGTCCATGACCGTGTCGGGCTCGTAGCCGCCGAACTTCGCGGTGGCATGGGCATGGCGCATCGGCAGCGGCTCACTCCGGCCAGAAGTCGTCGTCGAGCACCTGCTCGATCGTGAAGGGCGGTTCGGCGGGAAAGGCCTCGGCAGAAAGGCCCGTCTCGCCGGC
>CAZVMY010000040.1:0-11848 GCA_964628955.1 uncultured Methylocystis sp. | reverse complement strand
CGCGTTGAGGATGATCAGCGGGATCAGCTTCTCCGGAAAATGGAACGGCCCGTAATTGTTCGAGCAGTTCGAGATCACGACCGGCAGGCCATAGGTGCGATGCCATGCCGAGGCGAGATGATCCGCCGCGGCCTTCGATGCCGAATAGGGCGACGAGGGGTCGTATGACGTCTCCTCGGTAAAGTAGCCGTCGGCGCCGAGCGACCCGTAGACCTCGTCGGTCGACACGTGGAGGAAACGGAATGCCGCTCTTGCTGGCGCCGCCAGACCTGACCAATGCGCTCTCGCCGCCTCGAGCAGGCAGAACGTGCCCGTGATGTTGGTCTCGATGAACGCGCCCGATCCGGTGATCGAGCGGTCGACGTGGCTCTCGGCGGCGCGATGCATCACGCCGTCCGGCCGGAACTCGGCGAAGACCGCCTCCATGCGGCTCCGGTCGCAGATGTCCGCCTGCACGAACCGGTAGTTGGGCTGGTTGGCGATCGCCCGCAGCGAGGCGAGGTTGCCCGCATAGGTCAGCTTGTCGAGGTTGAGAACCTCGAGCCCGAGATCGCTCACGAGGTGGCGGCAGACCGCCGAACCGATGAACCCGGCCCCGCCGGTCACGATGATCCGATTCACGTCACGCTCCCTGCCCGACCTCGCCCGGCGATCCCGTGAGGTCGCGAAGGCGCGGCAGTCGTCGATCCTTCTCGGACAGCGTCAGCTCATCTTCGGGGACGGGCCAGGCAATGCCGAGGTCGGGATCGTTCCAGACGACGCCGCCGTCGTGATCGGCGCTGTAGAAGGCCGTGACCTTGTAGACGAACTCGGTCGCGTCCGACAGCGTGCAGAAGCCGTGCAGGAACCCCGGCGGAATCCAGAGCTGCGCCCAGTTTTCGGCCGAGAGTTCGACGGCGACATGCCGGCCGAAGGTCGGCGAACCGGGGCGGGCGTCGACAGCAACGTCGAACACACGCCCGCGCTGTACGCGCACGAGTTTGCCCTGCGCAAACGGCGCGTGCTGCCAGTGCAGGCCGCGGAGCGTGCCGCGGCGTTCCGAAAGCGAAACGTTGTCCTGCACGAACTCGACGTCGCCGATCGCCTCGGCGAAGCTGCGTCGGTTCCAGGTCTCCGAGAAATAGCCGCGCGTGTCGCCGAACCTCTTGGGCGTGAGCAGTACGGGTCCGGCGATGTCGAAAGTGCTGAACTGCACGGGGCCTCCGCTCTCGAGCCGGTCGGAAAGCAGAACCCGGAACGCGGGTCAATCCCGCGACCGGGTGCCTTCGCCCGCCAGGAGAATGGGCTGCCCATGCGGCGCGGCGCGCGCGGCGTCGTCCCAGGCACCGCGCACGATGTCCAGCATGCCGGGACTGGTGAGCCCCTTGGCGATCACCAGACGTTCGAGCGCCGCGAGCCAATGGCGGTAGTATGCCTCGGCGTCGTCGCCGGCATCGTCACTGCCCTCGCGGATTTCCGCGCCCAGAGTTTCGGCCCATTCGGCCCAGGTGAACACGCCGCGGTCGCGAAGCAGCATGGCGAGCGCGAAGGCCTGCGCTTGCCAGGGAGCGCCGAACGCCGGCTCCTCGGCCGGTCGGCTGCCGTCATTCAAGATAGGATTCCCAGCAGTCGACGACAATTTCGGAGTTGGGATCGGCGTTCCGGCCCCACAGCGTCGTCGCGTCGAACCTGATCCCGTAGAGCCAGTCGGGCACTTCGGTGTTCGCGTCGCTCGCATCCGGCAAGACGTGAACGCCGTGCACGACCTCGACGACGCCGTCCCGCCCGCGGATGTAGCGCGGCAGGCGCGTATGGCCCGGCGGATGATCGTTGCGAGTGCGCACCCGATGGCCGACCGTGAACCGCGCCGGAGCCGGCGCCGGCCTCTCGTAGGGAAAGCCGCGACTGAGCAGCGGGACGACGTCCGTTGCCGCCACAACCCGCCGGACGGGCGCCGGATCGTGCAGGACACGGCCGGTGGCGAGTTCGTCGCTGCCGACGAGGCCATGGCCGACCAGCAGCTTCTCCAGCCCCTTGATCCAGATCTCGTAATAGCTCGCCGTCAGGTATTCGACCGGCGGCAGCGATTCCCGCGCATGCCGCGAGCCGTCGATCGTCCAGCGTCCGGAGCCTATGCCCATGAGCACGGACATCGCGAGGACGCGCTTCTCCCAGTCGGCGTGGAAAATGGGTTCGTCCGCTTCCGTCATGACGGGTCCGAACCCCATCTGACCGCCGAGATCGTGCGCTCCGTTCAAGACGTCGCTCCTGCCGGATCGAGCGCAAGTCCGGTCCCGATCATCGCGTTGCGGGTGACCAGCGTGGCGAGTCGCGCCTCGTCCCAGCCCTCGGTCCCGGCAGGCCGCAACGGCAGGACGAGGTAGCGCATCTCGGACGTCGAGTCCCAGACGCGGATGCGCGTCGTCTCCGGCAGTTTCAGGCCGAAGTCGGCGAGGACTCCACGCGGATCGATGACGGCGCGCGAGCGGTACGGCGGAGACTTGTACCAGACCGGCGGCAGCCCGAGCACCGGCCACGGATAGCAGGAGCACAGCGTGCAGACGACGAGGTTGTGCAGGTCCGGCGTGTTCTCGAGAACGCGCATGTGTTCGCCGCCCCGGCCGCTGAACCCGAGTTCGGCGATCGCGGCCGTCGCGTCCGCGCGCAATCGGCCGCGGTAATCCGGATCGACCCAGGCTCTCGCGACCACCGCCGCGCCGTTCCTGGGACCGATGCGGTGCTCGTAGGTCTCGACGAGAGCGTCCATCGCCGCCGGATCGACGTATCCCTTGCCGACGAGAATGGTCTCCAGCGCCCGGACGCGCAGGTCCATTTCCGATAATGGCCCATCGGGACCATGGCTGTGACCGTGGGCGGCAGCTGACATCGGCCCCTCGTGGACGTGACGTGCGCAATCTAGCGGCTGGCCGGAGCGGTGTCAGCCTCGTTTGACGCTGCCGGCGTTTTGGTCTTGATGACGTCGATCACGTCCAGCGGCCGATCGTGTCCCGAATGATCCACTTCATCGACGGCGCCAACCGGCTGATCGGTCTCGCCGTCTGCTGGCTGCTTGCCGGTCTGGTCCTGATCGAGCTTGCCGTCGTCCTGCTGCGCTACGTGTTCGGCATCGGCTTCGTTTGGCTGCAGGAACTCGTGCTCTACCAGCATGCAGCCGTCTTCATGCTCGCGTCCGCCTACGTGCTCGGCCGGGACGGGCACGTGCGCGTCGATGTGATCTATCGCGGGCTGCCGGACAGAGGCCGCGCGATCATCGATCTCGTCGGTGCCCTGACCTGCGTGATCCCGATCGGCCTGCTGATGGCGATCCTCTCCTATCCTTACGTGCGCACGTCCTGGATGATCCTAGAAAAATCCAAGGAAACCAGCGGCCTGCCCTTCGTCTACCTCCTGAAGACCCTGATCCCCGTGTCCGGCATCCTGCTCGCCGCGCAGGGCACGGTCATGGCCGCGCGGGCTCTGGCCATGGTCCGGAACCGGCCCGGGACCTGAGCGATGGAAAGCAACACGCTCCTCGGCATCCTGATGTTCGCGACCCTGGTCGCGGCGCTGCTGACCGGATTCCCCGTCGCCTTTGCGCTCGGCGGCACGGCACTCGTCTTCTTCGGCATCGGACTCCTCACCGGCGACGTGGCGTTCGTGTTCATCGCCGCCTTTCCCCAGCGCATCTTCGGCATCATGACCAACGAGGTGCTGGTCGCGATCCCGCTGTTCGTGGTCATGGGCGTGATGCTCGAACGCTCGCGGATCGCCGAGGACATCCTCGAGACCTCGGCCAGACTGTTCGGGGGTTTGCGCGGCGGGCTCGGTCTTTCGGTCACGATCGTCGGCGCGCTGCTGGCGGCGACGACCGGCGTCGTCGGCGCCACGGTCACCGCGATGACGCTGATCGCCCTGCCCACGATGCTGCGCCATGGCTACGATCGCCGGCTCGCGACCGGCTCCATTGCCGCCGCGGGCACGCTCGGGCAGATTATTCCGCCCTCGATCGTGCTCGTTGTGCTCGGTGACCAGCTCGGGACGGCCTACCAGTCTGCGCAGCTCGCCAAGGGCAATTTCGCGCCGGAGACCGTGTCCGTCGGCGACCTGTTCGCCGGTGCGGTTATCCCCGGCCTTCTGCTCGTCGGCCTCTACCTCGGCTACCAGCTGCTCGTCGCCTGGCTCAGACCCGCGAGTTCGCCGGCTTTGCCGCCCGAAGCGCGCGGCTTCGACGGCCCGATACTACCGCATCTCGTCCGCGCGCTGATCCCGGCGCTCACGCTGATCCTGGCCGTCCTCGGCTCGATCCTGGCCGGTGTCGCCACACCGACCGAAGCCTCGGCGGTCGGAGCCGCCGGCGCCGTGCTGCTCGCCGGCCGTCGCCTGCCAGGCGTCTCGCCACGGCCTGCCGAAGCCGCGGGGCTGGCTCTCGTGCTGCTCTTGGTCCTCGCGGGCATGCTCGACCTGCGGACCGGGCGCGAAGCGTCGACGATCCTCGAACAGGCCGGCATCGCGGCCGCGGCGCTCCTGGTCGGCGTGGTCGCGCTCGGCTTCCTGCACGCGCTCTGGCAGACCGCGCGGGCCGGGCAGCTCGGGCCGACGGTGCGGACGTCGACCGAGGTCACGGCGATGATCTTCGCCATCCTGATCGGAGCGACCCTCTTCAGCCTCGTCTTCCGGGGGCTGGACGGCGAGGCGCTGGTCCGCAACGTGCTCTCTGCCATGCCCGGCGGCGCGACCGGCGCCGTCCTCCTCGTGATGGCGGTCATGTTCGTGCTCGGCTTCTTCATCGACTTCCTGGAGATCGTGTTCGTGGTGGTGCCGATCGTGGCGCCCGTGCTGCTGGCGATGGACGGCATCGACCCGATCTGGCTCGGCGTGCTGATGGGCATGAACCTGCAGACGTCGTTCCTGACGCCGCCGTTCGGTCCGACCCTGTTCTATCTGCGCGCCGTCGCGCCACGCGACATCACCACGGGCGAGATCTATCGCAGCGTCGTGCCCTTCGTGCTGTTGCAACTCCTGGCCGTCGCCCTGCTCTGGGCGTTCCCCGGCCTCGCCACCTGGCTGCCGCGGCTGCTCTACGCGTAGCTAGAGACCTTCCGCCCCGCCGTCCGAGCGGGGATCATGCGCCGCATCGACGCGTCCGTTCTCGTGACGGACGAGGCCGCCCGCATGGCCGAAACCGTCCTCGTAGGCGCCTCGCTCCTCGACCGGGTGCCCGGCCCGGCGCAACGCCGCCACGAGCGACGGATCGAAACGGCTCTCGAGTTTCAGGCTGGTCGTGGCCGACCCCCAGGTACGGCCGAGCAGGAACCGGGGCGCATCGAGCGCGTCCGCGAGGCTCGCGCCGAACCGGTAGCGCGACAGAACCTGAGCCTGGAACTGCGGCTGCCCGTCGCCGCCCATGGCGCCATAAGGCATCACCCGGCCGTCGTCGAAGACCGCGATTGGCGCGTTGAGCGTGTGAAACGGGCGCCGGCTGGGCGTGAGCGGGTTCAGTGCCGACGGATCGAGCGAGAACGAGCTGCCGCGGTTCTGCCAGAGGATGCCCGTCGTGGGCAGAACGACGCCCGAGCCGTACTCCCAGAAGATCGACTGGATGTATGACACGGCCAATCCGCCGCCGTCGATCGCCCCCATCCAGATCGTGTCGCCCTGCCCCTGCGGCAGCGGGAAAGGCGCGGCACGCGCCATCGAGATCAGCGCCGCTTCCCGCTCGACCCGGACCGGGTCGAGGAGGATGGCGGGATCGCTCGCGAGATGGTCGAAATCGGTCACGAAACCGTCACGGATGCGCAGCGCGCGCTTGGTCGCCTCGACCATGCCGTGGATGTGTTCGAAGGATTCCGCGCGTCGGACGCCGAGGCGTTCGAGGATGCCGAGCAGGATCAGCGAGGCGATCCCCTGCGTCGGAGGGGCCGTGTTGTGGACCGTGACGCCGTCCAGCATCGTGGAGAGCGGCTGACGTTCGCGCGCCGCGTATCGCCGGAGGTCTTCGCGCGTGACCGGGGCGCCGACCTTGTCGAGGTCGCCCGCGATCTCCCGCGCGACGTCGCCCCTGTAGAAGTCGTCGAGCCCGGCGTGCGCGAGTTGATCGAGCACGGCCGCGAGCCGCGGCTGACGCCGCAGGCTGCCTGCCGCAGGTGTCTTGCCGTCGACGAGAAAGGTCTCCGCGAAGCCGGTCGCGGCATGGAGCGCCGCCTTCTCGTTCGCTTCGGTGCGGGCTTCCGAGGGCGAGACCGGCGATCCTTCGCGCGCATGGCGGATGGCATCGCCCAGAAGCACGTCGAGCGGCAGGCGTCCCCCGAGCGCCGCAGCGAGATCGAGCGCCAGCCGCCAGCCCCCGATGGCTCCGGCGACGGTGACGGCGGCATCGGCGCCGCGCGGCGGGATCGCGTCGAACCCCCGCTCGCGGTATCGCGCAATCGTCGCGAGACTGCCCGCCGGTCCGCACGCCTCGATGCCGCGGACCCGGCCACCCGGCTCGCGGATCAGCCAGAAGCCATCGCCGCCGATCGCGTTCATATGCGGATAGACCACCGCGATGGTGGCGGCCATCGCGACCATCGCCTCGATGGCGTTGCCGCCTTGCGCGAGCACCACCTGACCGGCCACCGACGCGAGACGGTGCGGAGCCGCGACGGCGGCGCTGGCGAACTGTTCTGTCGTGGACATCGTCACACCGGACCGGACGGGGAAAGGCGGCCGCAGTTGCCGGCGGGGCGCAATTGGGATAGGCGAAGGCCTCCGCGTGGATAGGGAGACCGGGTCGCGATCATGGCGCGCCGCATCAACAGCCGCAATCTGGTCACGGCGATTTCAGTGATAATCCTGGTCGGGACCGAGATTCTCGGCGCGGCCCTCGCGTTCGGCTGGGCGATGGGTGGGCTGCTCGAACTCGGCGGCGTCCTCACCGCCGTTCTGATCGGCGTTTCGGTGATGGCCGGTCTCTACGGCATCTACAGCTTCGCCCGGCGCGTGCTCGCGGTCGAGACGCCCTACCGCACCGAAGGCTGACCGAAGCGCTGCGACCGCGCCCTACTGCCGCGGTTCGGGTTCGAGCACGATCCGCCGATCGGCCGGCCATCGCAGGCGATAGCCGATGCGGATTTCACGCTCCTCGCCAGGCCGATACTCGTAGGTCCACGCCATGACGCCGCGCCGGTCCCGCACGGCCGGCTCGGTGGGCGGGGTCGTCGATGCGATCGGCTCCACCGTGATCGCGCCGTTCTCCGAGAACGGGATCTGATCGATGACGGAGATACGGACGGGAAACGGATGAAGGTTGCGGACGACCGTGCGGAACTCGCGCAGGTCCGTGCGGCTCGACCCGATCCAGCCCGGCTCGGTTTCACGCCGCCTGACGGGCAGACGCTGAACCTTGATCCGGTCGTCGTACCCGAAACCGAGCTCGAACGTGTCGCCCGGCGCGACCAGCTCGAGCCGGCCGCTGCCGACGAACACGGCATCCCGGAACAAGGCGACCGTGCCCGGAAGAAGCGGCGCCTCGTCCTCGTTGGTCAGCCTGGCTTCGAGAAAGCCGGCGGGTTCGACCGACGGCACGGCCTTGACCAGAAGCGTCGGCGTGACCTCGCGACTGGCCACGCGGAAGTCCTTCGCGATCCCGTCGCCGGGCACGGTCAGCCGGCCGGGCAGCTGGAACTGGGAGTGGAAGGCGCCCGCTTCCAGTTCGGCCAGTTGCTGACGGACGGGCTCGGTCAGGGCCGGCGCGGCCGCGAGATCCGCCTGTTCGGGGGCCTCGAGCGTGCGCGCAGGCGGCGCCTGGCCACGCGTCTCCGATCGCGGCAAGAGTACGGGACGTGGCGGCTCGTAGAACGTCGCACGCTGCGCCGGCAGGTCGGGAGCGGCTGTGCCCCGGTTGGGCTGCACCGTCGAGACAGCGATCGAGACATCGGTCCAGTCCTCACCGCTGCGCTGGCTCACGATCGCCCGGCGCACGAGGGCCAGGGTCACCTTGTCCGCAGTACCGCCGGTAGACAGCCGCGCGTCATAGGCGGCGCGCCATTCGGCGCCAGGTACCTGATAGCTCAGCGTGAGGCGCGCACGGACCGACGCCGGCACCTCGACGGCGAGGCTGACCTCGCGCCGCGCGGCATCGACCGCGGTCCCCGACTGCCGCCCACGCGACAGCGCCGCGATCTCCTCGTCGACCTTGCGCAGGGCCACGCGCGCCGCGCGCAGTTCCTCCGTGACACCGATCATCGCCTGACCGACGGCTTCCCACGCCTCGGGCCATTGCGCGACGGGCAGTGCGTCCTTGCCGGATGCCCTGTCGGGGCCGCTCTCGGCGAACTTCTGAATGTGCGCCTTCTTGACGGCCACGGCATCGACCAGCCCGGCCACGCGCTCACGATCGTCGCGCAGCACCTGAAGGCGGCGGTCCACCTCGGTGGACGTGCCCGGGCCGACGGGCTGGGGGATGAGCCGCGACTCGACTGCGCCGATCGAAAGCGTGGCGCTGGCTGCTCCCTCCACGCGAAGCGAGTTCGGGTCCAGCCGGTCCGTCAGGCCACCGATCAACAGCCTATGCTGACCGGCCGGCAGCTCGACCTCGGCCAGCCGCGTGACGGTGGCGCCCGACGGGTACACCGTGACGCCGTCGATGCGCGACGGAACCCGGATCTCGGCCGCATGGCCGACGGAGCCGAGGATGAAAACCGCCGAAAAGAGAACGACCGTACCCGCGACCGCCTCATGACCAAGACGAAGACCAGTGCTCATGCCCCCTCCACCATGCAAAGACGCCAGGCGCAGAATCCGTCGCGCATTGAGGAAAAAGGAAGGCCGCCGGATGGCCGGCGGATGATGCCGGGCGTCAGGCGCGGCCGCGCCGCGATTTCTCGGGACGGACCTGAAACTCCAGCCAGTTCCGGAGTTCGGTCAGCCGGCGCGCGTCTTCCGTGACGTCCGGCGTCAGGCCGAGCCGCCAGGCGATGTCGGTGCGGCTGCGGTCGTCGTGCAGTGCGGCGAGATCGCTGCAGTAGCGTTCGCCGTCAGCCTCGTCGCCGACGAAGCCTTCCGCGATCATCTGCGGCACGAGACGGCGCAGGATCGCCGCCATCTCCTTCAGGCTGAACTCGGGATGGTACTGCACGCCCCAGAACACGCCGCCCTGGTGCCGAATTTCGGCCGCCTGAACCGCGGCCAGGCCGTTGGCGGCGAGGATCGTCGCGTCGCCCGGCGGCGCGGTCACGATGTCGAGGTGGATGGCGGGCGCATCGTAGGCGCGCGCGCGGCTGGCGAGGAGCGGATGACGCAATCCAGCTTCGCTTGGCGCGATGTTCCGGGCGAACCCCGTCTCGCGACCGCGCGGGTTCTTCTGCACGTCGCCGCCCGCCGCGACGGCCGCGATCTGCACGCCCCAGCACGACCCGAAGAACGGGACGCGTGCCGCGAACACGGCGCGGGCGAACTCGATCTGGCGCAGCGTCGCAGGCTCGCGCGCCCACAGATGCAGCTTGGACCCGGTCAGCGCCACGCCATCGTAGCCTTCGATGCCGCCGGCGTCGGGCAGGTTCGCACCGGCATCGGCCGGGAAGCAGATGTCGCAGACCGCTTCCGGCGCCAGCCCCGCCAGCGTCGCGGCATATGCGGCGCCCGGCGCAAGACCGAAATCAGCCTGATGCCGGTCGCGCGCGTCACGTTCGTTGCCGTCGACCACGAGCAGGCGCAGGGCAGTCATGTCTTGAGGCTCCATCGGCAACCGACGGCGTTTCGCCGCTGGTGGAGAGGTGTCGGACGCCCTAAGACACGGGTCAACCCACCAAACCGGAGTGATCGATGCCGATCCGCGCGTCGGGCAGCGTCCGGGCGTATCTCCTGCTCGCGTTCACGGCGTTGTGCTGGGGCGGCAATGCCGTCGCTGGCCGCCTCGCGGTCGGCGAGATGTCGCCCATGATCGTGGTGACGATGCGCTGGCTCCTGGTCTGCGCCGCGCTGCTGGCCCTCGTCCGCGGGCAGTTCGCGGTCGATCTGCCGGCGCTCCGCCGGCGCTGGCGTTTCGTCGTCGTCATGGGAGCGACCGGCTTCACGGGTTTCAACGCGCTGTTCTACGTCGCCGCGCATCACACGACCGGCGTGAACATCGCGATCCTGCAGGGGTCGATCCCGGTCGTCGTGCTGATCGGCGGCTTCCTCGCCTACCGCACCGCGGTCGGACCCTGGCAGGTGCTCGGCACGATGGTGACGCTGGCAGGCGTCGTGGTCGTGGCGACCTTCGGCGAGCCGGGTCGCATCCTGCAACTCTCGTTCAACGCCGGCGATCTCCTGGTGCTGGTCGCCTGCGTCCTCTACGCGGGATACACGCTCGGGCTGCGCGCGCGGCCGCCGGTGTCGGGCCACAGCCTGTTCGCGGCCATGGCGGCGGTCGCCTTCCTCACCTCGCTTCCGCTCCTCGCGGGGGAAGCCATAACGGGTCAGCTCCAGTGGCCGACGCCGAAGGGCTGGCTGATCCTCGCCTTCATCGCGCTCCTGCCGTCCCTCCTCGCGCAATTGTCGTTCATGCGCGCGGTCGAGTTGATCGGGCCGGGACGGGCAGGACTTTTCGTCAACCTCGTCCCGATCTTCGGCGCCCTGCTCTCGGTTCTGATCCTCGGCGAGGCCTTCCGGGGCTACCACGCCATCGCCCTGGCACTGGTGCTCGGCGGCATCTTCGTCGCCGAGCAGGGCAGCCGGAACACGCGACAGAGGGCGGACGCCTGACGGTCGTCAGAACGTCAGCGCCTTCGCCTGCCGCACCGCAGGAAGCGCCGTGATCTCTCCGAGCAGTGCGGCTGGAACCGAGCCGTCGATCGTGACCAGACAGATGGCGTCGCCGCCGGCCGCGTTGCGACCCAGCGCGAACGTCGCGATGTTGACGCCCGCATCGCCCAGCAGCGTTCCGAGCCGGCCGATGTGCCCCGGCTTGTCGTCGTTGGTGACGTAGAGCATCGACGGGGCGAACTCGGCATCGACCGAGATGCCCTTGATGTTGACGATGCGGGGCCGGCCGTCGGCGAAGACGGTGCCGGTGACCGACCGCTCCTGCCGCTCCGTGGCGATGCTCAGCGTGATCAGCGCCTCGTAGTCGCTCTGCGCCTCGCGCCGCGTCTCGTCGATGGCGATGCCGTGCTCGCGCGCGACGATCGGCGCCGAAACCATGTTGACGTCCGACATCAGCGGCCTCAGCAGGCCGCCGATCGCGGCGGACGTGAGCGCCCGGACGTTCATGCCGGCGACGGTTCCTTCGTAGGTGATCTTCACCGACTTGATCCGGCTTTCGGTGAGCTGGCCGGCGAACAGCCCGAGCTTCTCCGCCAGCATCACGAAGGGCCGCAGCTTTGGCGCCTCCTCGGCCGAGATCGAGGGAAAGTTGACCGCGTTCGAGATCGCGCCCTTCAGCAGATAATCCGACATCTGTTCGGCGACCTGAAGGGCGACGTTTTCCTGCGCTTCGGTCGTGGCCGCGCCCAGATGCGGCGTGCAGACGACATTCGGCAGGCCGAACAGCGGATTGGCCTCGGCCGGCTCCTCCGAGAAGACGTCGAACGCGGCGCCCGCCACGTGACCGGCCCTGATCGCGTCGGCGAGCGCCGTCTCGTCGACCAGCCCGCCGCGGGCGCAGTTGACGATGCGGACTCCCGCCTTCGTCCTGGCCAGGTTCTCGCGCGACAGCACGTTGCGGGTCGCGTCGGTCAGCGGCACGTGCAGTGTGATGACGTCGGCCCGGGCGAGGAGCTGGTCGAGTTCGACCTTCTCGACGCCGAGGTCGATCGCACGCTCCGGCGACAGGTACGGATCGAACGCCAGCACCTTCATTTCGATGCCGATGGCCTTCCTAGCCACGATCGAGCCGATGTTGCCGCAGCCG
>CAZVMY010000039.1:0-11952 GCA_964628955.1 uncultured Methylocystis sp. | reverse complement strand
GCGGCGGCGTTCGGAGCGTCGAGGACGTGCGGGCTCTGATGCTGGCCGGCGCCGACAAGGTGGCGATCAACACGGCCGCCGTGCGCGAGCCGGACCTGGTGCGCCGCGCGTCGGAGAAGTTCGGCGCGCAGGCGATCGTCGTCGCGATCGATGCCCGGCGCGTCCCGGGCGAACCCGCGCGCTGGGAAATCTTCACCCATGGCGGCCGCACGCCGACGGAGATCGATGCCGTGCGGTTTGCGGTGGAGATCGCGGCACTCGGTGCCGGCGAGATCCTGCTCACCTCCATGGACCGCGACGGTACGCGCTCGGGCTTCGATCTCGAGCTCACCCGCGCAGTTGCCGACGCGGTACCGATCCCGGTCGTGGCGTCCGGCGGGGTCGGCGGTCTGGACGACCTCGTGGCCGGCATCCGCGAGGGCCACGCCAGCGCGGTCCTCGCGGCGTCCATCTTCCATTTCGGGACGCATACGATCCGTGAAGCCAAGGCCCATATGGCGGCGGCCGGTCTCGCCGTGCGCCTCGACGGCTGATCGGGCGCGACGATTTGGCGTCCCCGCCACACAACCGATATAGATGCCGGCCTGCCGTCTGAGCGGAGACGCCCGTTGACCAGTTTTACGCTGCACGACCTCGACCGGATCGTCTGCGAACGCTCGCTCGCGACGCCGGACACGTCCTATACGGCGAAACTGCTCGCCGGCGGTCTGCCGAAGACGGCCAAGAAGTTCGGCGAGGAAGCCGTCGAGGCGGTGATCGCCGCGGCGATCGGCGACCGCGAACACCTCAAGAGCGAGGCGGCCGACGTCCTGTTCCACTTTCTCGTGATGCTCAGAAGCGCCGATCTGCCGCTCGACGAGGTGCTCGCCGAGCTGGAACGCCGGACCGTACGATCGGGCATCGCGGAAAAAGCCTCGCGGCGCATCTAGGGAACCCTCACCGCGATGGACGCACGCGTCTCGCAGATCGGCCCCGACACCGACCTGTCCCCCTACCGGCTGTTCAGCAGGCAGGAATGGGCGCAGCTGCGCGCCGATACGCCGTTGACCCTCACGCTCGAGGACCTGCAGAAGCTGCAATCGCTCAATGATCCCATCTCGCTCGAGGAGGTGGTGGCGATCTACCTGCCGCTCTCGCGCCTGCTGTCGCTCTACGTCGCGGCGACACAGGGTCTTTTCAAGGCGACGCAGCGCTTCCTGCTCGCCGAGGACGGCAAGGTGCCCTACGTCATCGGCCTTGCCGGCTCGGTCTCGGCCGGCAAGTCCACGACCGCCCGCGTCCTGAAGGCGCTCCTCTCGCGCTGGCCGAACACGCCGAAGGTCGAACTCGTGACGACCGACGGATTCCTGCTGCCGAACGCCGAGTTGCAGCGCCTCAATCTGATGGACCGCAAGGGCTTTCCGGAGAGCTACGACGGAACCGCGCTCGTGCGCTTCCTCTCCGCCGTGAAGGCGGGCGAGCGCAACGTCCGGGCGCCGCTCTATTCGCATCTCGTCTACGATGTCCTGACGGAGGAATTCACCCTCATCGACCGGCCGGACATTCTCATCGTCGAAGGACTGAACGTCCTCCAGCAGGGCCGTCCGTCGCGCGAACGGCATCCGGCGACCGTCGTCTCGGATTTCTTCGATTTCTCGATCTATCTCGATGCGGACGAGACCCTGCTCCGCTCCTGGTACATCAACCGCTTCATGCGGCTGAGGGACACGGCTTTCCGCGATCCCCGCTCGTTCTTCCGGAAGTACGCCGAGCTTTCCGAAACCTCGGCGCTCGCCATCGCCACCGGGCTCTGGGAAAACATCAACCTGAAGAACCTGGTCGAGAACGTGCTCCCCACCCGCTCCCGCGCCGACCTGATCCTGAGGAAGGGCGCGAGCCACGCGATCGAGGAGGTGGCGCTGCGCAAGCTCTGAGGGGCGCCGCAGCTACGCGCCGAGCCCGTTCTGCTCGGCGAGCTGCTTCAGCACGGTGCGCGGGCGCGGACCGATACCCTCGATGACGTGCGCGGCGGCGAGCGCACCGAGACGCAGGCTGTCACGATGGTCACGGCCTGAGGTCAGGCCATGCAGGAAGCCGGCCGCGAAGAGATCCCCCGCCCCGGTCGTATCGATCACCGCCGTCACCGGAAACGCCGGGACGGCCACGGTCTCGCTCCGTGTCACGGCGAGAGCGCCCTTCTCCGATCGGGTAACCACCGCGAGAGCGACGTCCGTGCGGAGCGCGGCGAGCGCGGTATCGAAATCCGCGGTCTGATAGAGCGAATGCAGTTCGCTCTCGTTGGCGAAGACGATGTCGACCAGGCCCGAACGCATCAGCCCGAGGAACTCGTCGCGATAGCGGTCGACGCAGAAGCTGTCCGACAGCGTCAGGGCGACGCTGCGGCCCGCGGCATGGGCGATCCTCGACGCCTTGCGGAAGGCTTCCTTGGCGGCGGGGGGATCCCAGAGGTAACCCTCCAGATAGGTGACGGCCGCGCCTTCGACCGTCGCCGGGTCGATGTCGGCCTCGGTGAGGTTCTGGCAGGCGCCCAGATACGTGTTCATCGACCGCTCGCCGTCGGGCGTGACGAAAATGAACGAGCGCGCGGTCGCGGGGCCGTCGGGCGCGGGCGGGGTCGGCATCGTCACGCCGACGGCGCGCGTGTCGTGGCGGAAGCTGGCGCCGAGCACGTCGTCCCTGACCTTGCCGATGTAGGCGGCGCGGCCGCCGAACGAGACCACACCGGCGATCGTGTTGGCGGCCGAGCCGCCCGCCGTGATCGTCGCAGGACCCATGACCGAATAGAGATGCTCGGCCCGCGCCTCGTCGATCAGGTTCATCGCGCTGCGGGAAATCTTCTCGCGCACGAGGAAGTCCTCCTCGGCACGGGCGATGACGTCGACGATGGCGTTGCCGATGCCGAGGACGTCGTAGATGGCGCTGACCATGAGGATTCCGGGGAGGAGACGAGGAGGTGGACGCCCGCCCGCTCCCATGCCCGGCCGCCGCGGTCAAGGGGCGCGCCAGCCGCGCTCCCTGCTGCGACGCAGGCGGACGTAGAGCGCGCCGCTGCCGCCGTGCGCTCGCCCGGCCTCCTCGAAGCCGATCACGGCGCCGCGCAGACCGGGATCGGACAGCCAGTGCGGAACCAGCCGGCGCAGCACGCCGCGCTCGCCGACCGATACGGGATCGGTCGAGCTCGCGCCCGTCGAGCCTGCGCCCTTGCCGGTCACCACGAGCACGAAGCCGAGCCCCTGGGCCGCGGCGCGTTGCACGAAGCCGAGCAGCGCCCGATGCGCCTCGCCCTGCCGCATGCCGTGGAGGTCGATGGCCGCGTCGACCGGCATCTGACCCCGGGCGAGGCGCTGGCGCATGCGCCGCTCCAGTGGCGCGAGCGGTGGCGGCTGGGCAGGACCGGGTCGACCCCGGGACGCAGACGCCGGTGGGGTCGTCGGAGGCGTCATTGGCGGCACGGCCGGTTCCACCGGGGCAATCGCGAGGGGTCGGCGGCGACCCGGCAACGGCGTCACCGCGTCGGTGACGCGGGCCCACAGCGCGAGTTCCTCGTCGCTCGGCTGCCGCCGCCGTTTCACCGCGCCGCCCCGTCGATCGGCCAGAAGACCACGAACCGCATGGCATGGCGCAACGCGCCGGCGCGGCGACCCGCTTCCTCGCCGCTGCCGTGATAGAGATCCGCTCGGGCCGGGCCCACGATGGCTGATCCCGTATCCTGCGCAATCGTCAGACGGCGGAACGGCTCGGCTCGAGTCCCACGCGGCAGATCGACCTCGATCCACACGGGCAGGCCGTAAGGCCAGAGGCCGCGATCGATGGCGATCGAGCGCCACGGCGTCAGCGACAGACCGGCGCCGCCGATCGGCCCTGCCCCGGGCGGCAGCGCCTGGTCGATCGCGAAGAACACATAGGAGGCGTTCCGATGCATGATCCGGGTCGCGTCGGCGGGATTGGCCCGAAGCCAGGCCTTCAGCCGGTCGAGCGACAGGTCCTCCAGCGGCACGTGGCCCTCGCTGACGATGATCCGGCCGATCGACGTGTAGGGATGCCCGTTCCGGCCAGCATAGACCAGCCGGAGCACCCTGTCGTCGGGCAGGCGCACGCGGCCCGAGCCCTGGACCTGCATCAGAAAGACTTCGACCGGATCGCGGAGCCACACCAGCGGATTGCCGAGGGGACCCAGGGCGCCTGTTTCGATCGCAGCCCGGGTCGGATAGGACGCGAAGCCGTCGCTCGTGCGGCGCGCGGCCGAAAGTGCCGGGTCAAGGCCCGGCGGACGCTCGCCCGCTGCAAACGTGACCAGATCGTCGGGACGCGCGAGGATCGGCGCGGTGAAGGCCTCGGTGCGCTCGAGGCTGCCGTCGACCACGGGCTCGTAATAGCCGGTGAGGAAGCCCGATCCCGTTGTGGGAACGATCTCGACTGCACGGAATGCGGTTTCGAATCGGCGGCGGGCGTCGGCGGCATCGATCGGCGGCGGGCGGTCGAGTTCCGCGCTGCACGCCGCGACGAGCGCCGCGGGGGCAGAAGCTGCCGGACGCAGCGCCGCGGCACGATCGACGATCGCGCGGCAGTGGCGGCGAAAAACCGCTGACGCCGCAAGATGGTCGTCGGCGCTCCAGCCGTCGAGCTCGCCGGGAGACAGCGGACGTGCCAGCGTTCCGTCCGGCAGGACGGGGAAGTCGGAGGGCAGATCGGCGGCGTTCAACGCCGACACCGCGAACGATGCGACGACGAGGAGTGCGACGACGGCCGCACGCGCCAGCCGCCGCCGGATCACTGACCGGATTCGGTGGCGACCAGCTTCCAGTTCGGATCGCGCGACGAGAGGTCGCGGGCGAAGGTCCAGATGTCGGTCACGTCGGCCACCTTCTCGGGATTGCCGTCGGTAACGACCCCGGACGGGTCGCGGGTCGCGGTGATCAGCTTCGACCCGAAGTGGACGGTGACGTGGGCGGTGCGTCCGACCGTCCGAGCCTCGGTCAGTTCGACGCGGTCGATCGAAACGAACGTGGTCGACACGGTCTCGTTCCGACCCTCGCGTTCGGCGATCGCCCCGGAGAACCCGTCGAACACGTCCTTGGCGAGAAGGTCCTTGAGGGTCTTGCGGTCACCCTTGGCGAAGGCGGTAACGATCATCTCGTAGGCGGCTTTGGCGCCGGCGATGAATTCGTTGGCGTCAAAAGCTGGATCGGCCGCACGGATCGCGTCCAGGCCGGCCGCGAGCGGTGTTCCCGGCTCGGCGACGCCCTGCCAGGCGGGCGCCTGCGGCGGCTGGGGCATGCCGCCCATCGCAGCGGCAGTCGGCAGCGGGACGACGTTGTCTCCCCCCGGCCGGTCGTGTTCGGGCCGCACGGGCTCCGGTGGTCGTTCGAAGCCGGTGCGCTGACCGAGCACGGAGCGCAGCTTGATCACGACGAACACGGCGAGGCCGAGAAAAATGAGGGTGTAGATGTCGAACACGTCTTGCATCGTTCGGAACCGGTCGTCCTCGAATAGCGGCCATCCCGGACTGGACGGCTCGCGCGGGCCGGCCGAATGGCCGATCGCGGCTTGAACGCTTGCGCGCGTCCGCACATATGTGGACGCGTGGTAGCATTCGCCAGTCGGCGGAACAAGTTGACAGGCGCGAGCCTGAGGGTTGCGTCGATGATGATCGTCCGCCGGTTGGGGCTTCACTGGGTACTGATCGGACTGCTGGCCTGGGCCGTGGTGGAATTTCTCCTGTTCAGTCTGCTCGCGGATCTGATCGGCACCTTCGCGGCGCTCGTTTTCGTGGTCGGCAAGAGCGCGTTTGGGCTGATGCTGCTCGGCGTCCTGATCCGTCGCAAGCTCGCGCGACTGTCGGGCTTCGCGATGATGACGATCGACGGCCGCAGCGCCGCCGAAGCCATGATGCTGGTTGTCGGTGCGGTGCTCATCGTCCTGCCGGGGCTGCTCGGCAGCCTGATCGGTGCGGCACTGATGCTGCCGGCACTGCGCTCATGGCTCTGGACGCGGATGCCCGGCGGCGGGCGGCGGTCGCCACCAGGCGTGATCGACCTCGAGGCGGACCAATGGCAGGCCGCCGAACCGCCACCGTCGAAGAGGCTGTCGGGGCTGTCCTGAGCGTGATTCGACGCCCGCGGCCGGACGGGACGGGGCCGGTTGCACCGCTTGTGACGGGCGGAACGCCGTGCTAGCCGACGCGGCAGCAGGCGAAAGGACTTGAGATGGCCGAGGGCGTTGGGAACGGGGCGAACGCCCAGCAGGCGAGTGCGCCATCGCTGAGTGCTCTGACCCAGTACATCAAGGACCTGTCGTTCGAGAACCCGAACGCACCGAAGTCGCTGGCTCCTCAGGCCTCGCCACCGAACATCTCCATCCAGGTGAACGTGAACGCGCGGCAGATCGCCGATACCGATTTCGAGGTCGAGCTGCAACTCGAGGGCGGAGCCGGCGAGGGCGACGGCACTCTGTTCAAGTTCGAGCTCGTCTATTGCGGCATCTTCCGGGCGCTCAACATCGGCCGCGAGCAACTCCACCCGGTGGTGATGATCGAGTGCCCGCGCCTGCTGTTCCCGTTCGCGCGACAAATCATTGCCGACAGCGTGCGGAACGGCGGATTTCCGCCGCTGTTCATCGACCCGATCGATTTCGCGGGGCTCTACCAGCAACGGGCTCAGGCACAGGCCGGCCTGGTGACGACCAACTGATCAGCCGCGCAGCTCAGTCGGGCGCATAATCGGTCCAGATCGGGCGGTCGCCGAGGGTGGCGACGAAGGCCGCATGGGCCTCCCGCTCCTCCGCGGTCGGGACGAGTACCAGCGGAACGGGGCGGCGCGGCGCCGGGATCTGCTCGCCCGACTGGCTTCCGGGCAGGCCGCGCGCAAGCTGCAAGCCGGCCTGCTTGCCGCCGGTCAGTTCAGCATAGACCTCCGCCAGCAGCTCGGCGTCGAGCAGGGCGCCGTGGCGCGTGCGCCGACTCCGGTCGATGCCATACCGCGAACACAGCGTGTCGAGGTCGTGACGACCGCCGGGGTTTTTGCGGCGCGCGAGCTGGAGCGTGTCGACGATCCGCTCGGGCCGGATCATCGACGCAGCAGCACGTTGCAGCTCGGCGTTCAGGAAGTTGAAATCGAACCCGGCATTGTGGGCGATCAGCGGGTCGTCGCCGATGAAGGCCAGGAAATCGGCCACGATGTCGCCGAAACGCGGCTTGTCGCGCAGGAACTCCGCAGAAATCCCATGCACGGCGAACGCTTCGGCAGGCATGTCGCGATCAGGGTTGAGATAGCGGTGGAAGACCTGCCCGGTCGGGAAGCGGTTGACGATCTCGACACAGCCGATCTCGACCACCCGGTGTCCCTCGCGCGGGCTGAGGCCCGTGGTCTCGGTGTCGAGGACGATCTCGCGCATCAATCAGTCCGAACGTCTGCCGCCGACGGCCGCCGCCATCGCCCGCAGGATATCGCACACCTGACGCGCGGCCGGCTCGAGCCCGTGACTGCTGTCCACCACGAAATGCGCCTGCCGGCGCTTGTCGGCGTCGGGCGTCTGCCGCGCAAGGATCGCGGCCAAGTGCGCTTCCGTCATGCCGGGGCGGTCGAGCACGCGCTGCCGCTGGACCGCGGCCGGCGCCGAGACCACGACGATCACGTCGACCCGCCCCGTAGCGCACGTCTCGAAAAGCAGGGGAATGTCGAGCAGCACCTGGCGGCAGCCGTCCCGACGCGCGGTGGCCAGGAAGGCTTGTTCCTCCTCGCGCACCAGCGGATGCACGATCCCCTCGAGCTGCCGGATCGCGCCGGCATCGCCGAGCACGCGGGCGGCCAGTTCCGCCCGATCGACGACACCGTCCCGGACCACGCCGGGAAACAGCCGTTCGACCTGTGGCGCGGCGCGCCCGGCGTAGAGGCGATGAACGACGGCGTCCGCGTCGTTGACGCGCACTCCCGCAGCCCGGAACAGCCGCGCCGTGGTCGATTTGCCCATCCCGATCGACCCGGTGAGGCCGATGACCAGCACGGCTAGGCCGCCACGAGCCCGAGCCGGCGCAACGCATCCAGCAGCGGCAGCATGGGAAGGCCGAGGATCGTCGTGTGGTCGCCGGAGACGCGCTCGAACAGATGCAGGCCCTCGGCTTCGATCCGGTAGCTGCCGACGCTGGCAAGCGCGGCATCGCCGATGGATGCCAGATAGAGCCCGATGAAATCCCGTGACAGCGGACGAAGGGAGAGTTCGGCCGTCTCGACGTGGCTCCAGACGATCCGGCCCTCCTGCGCCAGCGCGGCAGCCGAATGCAGCCGGTGCGGTCGTCCCGACAGGAACGCCAGCACTTCCGTGGCGGCCTCGCGCGTAGCCGGCTTGTGAAAGCGCCGGCCCGCGCATTCGAGCGTCTGGTCGGCGCCCAGCACGTGGCCCGGGCGGCGGCGAGCCACGGCGAGCGCCTTGGCCGTCGCGAGGGTCTGCGCGACCGTGGCGGCATCCACCGTGTCACCGAGAGCGCTCTCGGTCGCGCGCTCGTCGACGTCCGGGGCACAGACCGTCACCGGGATACCGGCGGCGACGAGAAGCGCGCGCCGCGTGCCG
The DNA here is from genome assembly GCA_964628955.1 of uncultured Methylocystis sp. Lineage (GTDB taxonomy): Bacteria > Pseudomonadota > Alphaproteobacteria > Rhizobiales > Beijerinckiaceae > CAZVMY01. Next base: position 3,387 of record CAZVMY010000039.1, on the reverse strand, counting down.
CTCGCCGACGCCAGGCAGAGCGGCTCGCGGCCCAGCCAGAACGGGTGCATGTCGGCCGGGTCGGTCATCGGGGCGGCAAAGTGAAGGCGGCGCAGGTCACTGCGCCATCATGCTCAGACGATGCGTCTTGTGCAGATCGATGATGGCCGCGGCGGTTTCCTCGATCGACCGACGGGTGACGTCGATCACGGGCCAGTTGTGCCGGGCAAACAGGCGGCGCGAGGCAGCGATCTCCTCGGCCACAGCCGAGCGGTCGACATAAGGCGTATCATCGGCAGCATTCAGCGAAAGCAGGCGGTTCTGCCGAACCTGGACGATGCGCTCCGGTGAACCGACCAGTCCAACGATGAGGGGCCCGATGAGATGCTCGAGGTTGGCGGGCGGGGGGATCCCGGGGACCAGCGGCACGTTCGCCGTCTTGATCCCGCGATTCGCCAGGTAAATACCGGTCGGCGTCTTCGACGTCCGGCTCACGCCGACCAGGACGACGTCGGCTTCGGCAAGCTGGTCCGCGTGCTGGCCGTCGTCGTGCATCATCGTGAAGTTGAGCGCGTCGATCCGGCGGAAGTAATCCGCGTTCAGCATGTGCTGGGCACCGGCGCGCGGCGTAGAGGCCGCGCCCAGATAGGACTGCAGCAGCGCATGCACGGGGCTGAGAACCGACAGGCAGGGGCAGCCGAGGTCGCGACAGGTCGCCTCCAGCACGTCCGACAGTTCCGATTCCACCAGGGTGTAGAGCACGATTCCCGGCGACTGCTCGATCTCCGCGAGGACCCGGTCGAGCTGCTTGCGGGTCCGCACGAGCGGATAGACGTGCTCGATCGACGCCACGCCCTGGTACTGCGTCGTGGCTGCGCGGCCGACCGCGATCAGCGTCTCGCCGGTCGCGTCGGACACGAGGTGGAGATGGAAGTAGCTGCGGCCGGATTCGACCATGCGCTCCGCTGCCCTGACGATCTGTTGATACCTGGTGGACGCGTGTGGAGAAGGAGCCGCCGAAACCCGATCGGGCCCAGAGCTTTCCCCGCTCCTCGCCCGGCCAGGCACAGGTTCATCCACAAGACCGCGAGCGCGCATCGATTTCAAGCGGGATTCCAACATGGCGGCGGCTCGGCCTCGCCGGGCGCCGCGCCGGGGTCTGCAAGCTGCAGACAAGACGAGCAAAACGGGGCTGCACCGATGCCAGCCATCAGGGGAAACGTGCGACGTATGACAGTCCCAGCCTGGGGAACGGTTGTGGACGGCGGCTGGAGCCGCTAACTCCGGTCCTAAGAGAAACAGAAGACTCGATAAGAGAGTCTTAATTGATCCTTGAAGGGCGATGGGATGGCGGCCACCGGGATGCTCGGAGTTCTTGCAGGCGTGCCGCAGGCCACTCCTCCGATCTGGATGATGCGGCAGGCGGGTCGCTACCTGCCGGAGTACCGCGAGATCCGTGCGCGGGCCCGCGACTTCCTCGACTTCTGCTACACCCCCGATCTCGCGATCGAGGCGACGCTTCAGCCGATCCGTCGCTTCAGGTTTGACGCCGCCATCATCTTCTCGGACATCCTCGTCGTGCCCGATGCGCTCGGTCGCCAGGTGAGATTCGTCGAGGGCGAAGGGCCGCGTCTCGAGCCGCTCACACGGACTGCCGACGTCGAGAGCCTGCCGCAGCTCGACATGCAACGGCTGACGCCGACCCTCGAGGCCCTGCGCGGAGCGCGGGCGGCACTCCCGGCAGACATCGCGCTGCTGGGCTTCTGCGGTGCGCCCTGGACGGTGGCGACCTACATGATCGCGGGCGAAGGGACCAAGGACCAGGCGCCGGCGCGGCTGTGGGCCTATCGCGAGCCGGAGAACTTCGCCCTCCTGATCGATCGGCTGGTCGATTGCTCCATCACCTACCTCTCCGCGCAGCTCGATGCTGGTGCCGATGCGGTGCAGGTCTTCGACAGCTGGGCTGGCGTCTTGCCGATGGCGGAGTTCCGCAAGTGGTCGATCGAGCCGATGCGCCGGATCGTTGCGGGCGTTCGGGCGCAGCATCCCGGCGCCCGGATCATCGGGTTTCCGCGTGGTGCATCGGAAGCAGGCTTGCTGGAGTATGCGTCATCGGTGGACATCGACGCCATGTCGCTCGACACGACCGTGGACCCGGCATGGGCCGCAAAGGCGCTCCAGCCGGGCCGCCCGATGCAGGGCAATCTCGATCCGCTCTGTCTGCTGGCCGGTGGCGAAGCGCTGGACCGTGCCGTCGACTCGATCTGCGGAGCATTGGCGGGTCAGGGCTTCGTCTTCAATCTGGGCCACGGTATCCTGCCGCCGACGCCGATCGCGCATGTCGAGCGCATGCTGGAACGGGTCCGGTCAGGCGTGTGGCGTCGCGCGGCCGCCGCGTGACGTACGAATGGGTCAAGAGCCTGCACGTGATCGCGGTGATCGCGTGGATGGCCGGGATGCTCTACCTGCCGCGTTTGTTCGTCTATCACGCTTCGGCCACGCCAGGTTCCGAGCCGTCGGAAACGTTCAAGGTGATGGAGCGCCGGCTGTTGAAGGCGATCATGACGCCGGCCATGGTTGCGAGCTGGCTCTTCGGGCTGTGGCTGGCCTTCGGCTTCGTCGGGTTTTCCGGCAACGCGTGGTTGCACGCCAAGCTTGCGGCGGTCGTCGCGCTGTCGGGAATCCACGGCTTTCTGGCCGGGTGCGTGCGGACGTTCGCTGCGGATCAGAACCGTCGTTCGCCGAAGTTCTATCGGATTCTCAACGAAATACCGACAATTCTACTGGTTGCCGTGGTCGTGCTGGTGGTCGTCAAGCCGTTCTAGACAAGGCCCATCAGAACAATGTCGAGGCGGGCGTGGCGCGGGTCTTGCCGGGCGGTGCGATTCCGTCTATCTCGTGAAGAACTTCCTCATGAATGCGCCGGACGCGTCGCTCACGTCGACGTACCGCCAGCGGTCCTGAACCGCCAAACGTCATCCGGGCCGCGCTGACGATCTCCTCTCCCCGCCGCAGGCGCCGTGCCCGTTCCCAAGGACCATCCCGATGCGGGAAATCAAACTTCAGGACCTGAAGTCGAAGACGCCGACCGAGCTGCTGTCGCTTGCCGAAGAGCTCGAGGTCGAAGCCGCGAGCGCGATGCGCAAGCAGGAACTGATGTTCGCGATCCTCAAGCAGCTGGCCGCCCGTGAGGTCGTGATCATCGGCGAAGGCGTGATCGAGGTCCTTCAGGACGGGTTCGGCTTCCTGCGGTCTCCCGACGCGAACTACCTGCCGGGTCCCGATGACATCTACGTCTCGCCGTCCCAGATCCGCCGGTTCGCGCTGCGCACCGGAGACACGATCGAGGGCGAGATCCGCGGACCGAAGGACGGCGAGCGCTACTTCGCGCTGCTCAAGGTCAACACG
>CAZVMY010000038.1:0-12051 GCA_964628955.1 uncultured Methylocystis sp. | reverse complement strand
CTCGCCCTTTCGGACGTTCAGGCTCACGTCCTGAACCACCTGCCGCTTGCCGAAGCTCTTGCCGAGCTGGTGCGCGGCCAGGACGTCCGCCCCGGCTTCGGCCGCGATCGATCCATCGTCGAAGCCGACCACGGCTGCCGTCGTGAGCCGGTCCGCATCGCGAGCGACACGCGGCCGGCGGAACGGAAGACCGAACGGCAGGGCCAAGGTCACGTCCGGAGCCCGCGCCGACACGGCGTGACGGGCCGGCTCACGTGCAGCCCTTGCCGGACTTTTCGGCCTGCTTGTTGCCGCCCTGATCGATCACCGTCTGAACGCGGCCGCTCCGGCCTCCGGCGACGTTGGCGATCCCGGTCTCGGTGTCGTAGACGATCGACTCGCCGCGCAGCACGTTGCTCGGACCGTCGATCACGACCGCGTTGCCGTTGAGGAACAGCTTTTTCGCGGTGGCGTCGTAGATCAACTCGTTCGCGGTCGCGCTCTGCGTCTCGCAGACGATGCTGACGGGCCCCTTCACCTCGATGCGCCGGATCGCGCCGGCATCGGCGCCGGCGCCGGCGTTCGTCTGCCCGGTCTGGTTGTTGCGGGAATAAAAGATGACCAGCCGCGAGCCGCGCAGCGTGGTCTTGCCGCGGATCGCGACGACGTCACCGGTGTAGACCGCGCGGTTCTCCTTGTCGAAGACCTCGAGGCTGTTCGCGTCGACCTTGATCGGCCCGCCGCCGCTGCTGCCGAACGCGCCGAGCGGGTTCGAGCGCTGGGCGCGCTGCGCCTCCGCCTGCGCGGCGGCCAGCAGCAGCGCCGCGGCCGCGACGACGAGACGGACCACCGGTCTCACTCCGTCGTCCTCTGCGCCTGGTCGGCAGGGGGCTCGGGCTGGTTGATGATGGACCGGACCCGGCCCTCGAAGATCATGACCTTGGCGTTCTCACGGATCGAGAAGCCGTCAGCCTCGATCGATCCCTGCCGGGTCTGGACGGTGACGGGCGTCGTCGACACGATGTCGCCGGACTTGAAATCCACGTCGGCCGCCTCGGTCACCAGTTCGGTACCGTCGTCCGTCGTGAACAGGATGCCCTTCGACAGACGCCCCTTCTCGGTCGTCGAGTCGAACACGCCGAAACCGGCCCGCAACCTGGCGAACGTCTTCGGCTCCATCTCGATGCGGGCATCGATCTCGGTCAGTTCGCCGACGTTCGGCCGCCGAATATCCTGCGTCAGTGCGCGGGCGGCGACCTCGTAGCTCTTGGCGTCCTTCTTGAAGCCGGTCAGCTTCGGCAGCTCCATCGTCACCTTGGTGCCCGACAGGTTGACCGGACCGACCGAGAAACTCGCATCGGACCCGGCGAACGGGTTCAGCAGCGTCCAGGCGATGGTGATGGCGAGCGCGACCGTGCAGCCAGCCGGAATGGCGCGCCGCAGGAAGCGGACCCTTGCGCTGTGCCGGCGAGCGGTCGCGAACGCGGCGGCATTCGCTCGCGGCAGCGCGATTCCGTCCATTCGCCCGCCCATGTCGGCGACGACGCTCAATTCCCAACCTTGTCCATCGAAGAAGTCGACGCCCGTTGCTCCGATCACAAACAGTTCAGGAGCGGCGAAGTTGTGACGCAGCGCAGCGCCCTGCGCAAGACGCACCCCTGAAGACGCACCCCTGATCAGCTGTGCGCGAACAGGTCGACCTCCGGCCAGCCGGCCAGATCCAGCTCCGCCCTGTGCGGCAGAAAGGCGAAACAGGCCGCCGCCAATGCGACCCGCCCCTCTCGCGCCAGCAGCAGGTCCAGCTTCTCGCGCAGGAGATGCAGATGCAGCACGTCAGACGCGGCGTAGGCGATCTGCGCTTCGCTCAGCGAGTCGGCACCCCAGTCCGACGATTGCTGCTGCTTGGAGATCTCGATGCCGAGAAGCTCCTTCAGCAGATCCTTGAGACCATGCCGGTCGGTATAGGTCCGGACCAGCCGCGAAGCGATCTTGGTGCAGTAGACCGGGGCGCAGGTCACGCCGAGCGCGTGCTTCAGCACGGCAATGTCGAACCGCCCGAAATGGAAGAGCTTCAGCGTCTTCGGATCGGAGATCAGGCGCACGAGGTTGGGCGCCGAGGTCTGACCGCGGGCGATCTGCACGACATGCGCGTCACCGGTCCCGTCCGCGAGCTGGACCACGCAGAGGCGGTCGCGCGATGGCAGCAGGCCCAGGGTCTCCGTGTCGATCGCGACGACGGGACCGAGCTTCAGGTCGTCCGGCAGGTCGCCGAGATGAGAATGGATGGTCATGAAAGAGATCGCAGGGCTGGCCGGGCCCGAAGTCGGGCGGAGGCTGAAACAGACGCGGACGCTATCCCCCGCCGCGCCGTGAAACAAGACTCGACGTCGCACCCCGCGCGCACGCGTTGATCGACGATGACGGACGTGCGATCAAGGAACATTCGTCGAACATATGGCATGATCTGTTCTCATGGATATCGAAAGCAAGCTCGCGATCCTGGCCGATGCCGCGAAGTACGACGCGTCATGCGCCTCCAGCGGCGGCGCGAAACGCTCGTCGCGCGACGGGAAGGGACTAGGCTCCACGACCGGCTGCGGCATCTGCCATGCCTACACGCCGGACGGGCGATGCGTTTCGCTGCTCAAGATCCTGCTGACGAACTTCTGCATCTTCGACTGCGTCTACTGCGTCAACCGCTCCTCCAGCAACGTGCCCCGCGCGCGGTTCACGACCCGCGAGATCGTCGACCTGACGATCGGTTTCTACCGCCGCAACATGATCGAGGGTCTGTTCCTGTCCTCCGGCATCATCCGCGATGCCGACTATACGATGGGCGAGATCGTCGCCGTGGCGCGGTCGCTGCGGCTCGACCACCAGTTCCGTGGCTACATCCATCTGAAGACCATCCCGGGCGCCGCGCCGGAGCTGATCGAGGAAGCCGGGCGGCACGCCGACCGGCTCTCGGTCAACATTGAGCTTCCGAGCGACGACAGCGTCCGCCGCCTCGCTCCGCAGAAAAGCCCGTCCAGCATCAAGGTCGCGATGGCCGCCGTCCGGACCCGGATCGAGGACGCCGCCGATGCCCGTCCACGCTACCGGTCGGCGCCGCGCTTCGCACCGGCGGGACAGAGCACGCAGATGATCGTGGGCGCGGATGCGGCGAGCGACGTCGACATCATCGACCGCAGCGCGGCGCTCTACGGCAGCTACGGCCTGAAACGGGTCTATTATTCGGCATTCAGCCCTATCCCCGACAGTTCGTCGAAGCTGCCGATCCAGCCGCCGCCGCTCCTGCGCGAGCATCGGCTTTATCAGGCGGACTGGCTGATGCGGTTTTACGGCTTCCGCTCCCAGGAGATTTTCGACGGCGCACCGGACGGGATGCTCGACCTGGCGCTCGACCCCAAGCATGTCTGGGCGCTGCGGCACCGGGCCGAGTTCCCCGTCGACGTCAACACGGCCCCCCGCGAGCACTTGCTACGCGTGCCCGGTCTCGGCGTGAAGGTGGTCGACCGCATCCTCTCGACCCGCCGCCACAGATTGCTGCGTTTCGGCGATCTCGCGCGGCTCTGCCGGTCGGCCTCCCGCGTCGCCCCGTTCGTCACCGCGCTGGACTGGCATCCCCGCGGCGATCTCGACGTCGGTGCCGGCCGGTTCCGTCCCGTCGCGCGTTCAGAGAGCGCGCCGCAGCTCGACCTTTTCGGCTGATGCACTGCGTCACACTCTCCCATGCCGCGGATTTCGAGGGATGGCGCCTTGCGGCGCGCCACCTGGCCGCTGCCCGCGTCCCGGCCTCGCAAGCGCGCTTCCGGATCGAGGGCGAGCCCGAAGACCTTTTTCGAGGCGAGAACCCGATCGACGATGGTACGCCCCCGCCCGCTCCGGAGCCGTTGCGGGCCGTGAGCGTGCGGCGCAGCTTTCTCGACCTCGCCGCCATGGTCGCCCGTCACCGCGATCCGGACCGGTACGGGCGTCTCTACCGGATGCTCCTGCGCCTGCAGGACGAACCGTCGCTGCTTGAGATCGCCAGCGACGAGGACGTGATCCGGGCGCGGGCGATGCAGAAAGCCGTGCGACGCGATACGCACAAGATGACCGCGTTCCTGCGCTTTCGCGCCGTCGGCGACGAGTCCGGCGAAGCCTTCCTCGCCTGGTTCGAGCCGGAGCACTTCATCGAGGAGCACGTCGCGCCGTTCTTCGTCGATCGCTTCGCGAGCCAGCGGTTTGCCATCGTGACGCCGCGCGCGACCATCGCGTGGGACGGATCGCGGCTCGAGATCCGCTATGGCCGGTTCCAGCGCTTCGTGCTGAGCGACGATCTGAGCGAGGCCTGGAACGTCTATTTCCGCAGCACGTTCAATCCGGCACGGGTGAAGACCGATGCCATGCGCGCCGAGATGCCGAAGAAGTACTGGCGAAACCTGCCTGAAACGGCGGCGATCGCCGATCTGGTTCGGGGCGCTGGAGATCGCACCCGGAGTTTCGTCGAGGCGGGGCCGACCTCCCCGCCGCTGCGCCATCTCGTCGCCGAGGGCCGTCGCATGACGCAGGTCGATCCGGAGGAACCGGCGGGAGAGGTCCCGATCGCATCGCTCGATCAGACCAGGCTGGCGTCGGCGGGCTGCCGGCGCTGCCCGCTCTGGGAACCGGCGACGCAGACCGTCTTCGGCGAGGGTCCGGACGACGCGCCCCTGATGTTCGTGGGCGAGCAGCCCGGCGACCGAGAGGACCTCGTCGGGCGACCCTTCGTCGGGCCTGCCGGACAGGTGTTCGATCTCGCGCTCGCCGAGGCCGGCATCGACCGCCGGCGGATCTACGTGACCAATGCCGTCAAGCACTTCAAGTTCGAGCCGCGCGGCAAGCGACGCATCCACGCCAAGCCGAGCACGGCGGAGATCGACGCGTGCCGGTTCTGGCTCGACCACGAGCGCCGTCTGGTTTCGCCGGCGCTCGTCGTCGCACTCGGCGCCACGGCGCTGCGCGGTCTGACGGGGCGGACGACGGCCGTCCAGAAGGTGCGCGGCACGCTGCAACGGCTACCCGACGGCACGCCGCTGATCGCGACGGTCCACCCGTCCTATCTCCTGCGGTTGCCGGATGCAGCGACTCAAGCCGTCGAGCGCCAGGCCTTCGTCGACGATCTGATCCTCATCCGCCAGACTCTGGGCGAGATCGGCGTGCCCGCGGCAACACAGACGTAACCGAATCGCCGTTACGGTCGCTTCGTTGCTTTGACCGAGGCTGACGCATGCGCTAGAGCCCGGCGAGGCAATCGGACAAGCAAGACTCGGGCCGGACGTCCGGGGTGGCTTTCCCAAGCGCGACAAGGTGCTGATGGCACTCGGCCCACGTCTGGAATTCCGCCAGACCCAGTCGCTGGTGATGACGCCGCAGTTGTTGCAGGCGATCAAGCTGTTGCAGCTGTCGACCGTCGAGCTGGCTGACTACGTCGAGGCGGAACTCGAACGCAATCCCCTGCTGGAGCGGGCCGAGGCGAACGACGGGCCGATCGCCGGTCCGTCCGATGCAGAGGCGCATGGAGAGGACGGCCCTGATCCGGATGCCGGCCCCGGCGACGGCGGCGCGGACGGCGACTGGGCTCAGGACGTCCTTCGGACTGATCGCGGCGCCATCGAGGCGGATCTCGGGACCGAACTCGTGAACGCCTTCCCGGACGACGGACCCTCGCAGCAGGAGCGCGCGCCGTCGCTCGAGGGTCCGACGCTTCCCTCGCTCGACGGCGGCTTGCGGCAGTCGAAGGCGAACGGCTTCGACGAGGAAAGCAGCGGCATCGAGGGATATCTCTCGGCGGAAATCTCGTTGCACGAGTTCCTCGAACGGCAGGCGTTCGGCGTGCTGGCCGTGGCCGGCGACCGGCTCATCGCCAACGCGATCATCGACGCGATCGATGCGAACGGCTACCTGACCGAGACCGTCGCCAGCATCGCGGAGCGGCTCGGTGCCGAAGCGGCCGACGTCGAGAGCGTGCTGGGAGTCGTGCAGGGCTGCGAGCCGGCCGGCGTCGGAGCGCGGTCGCTGGCCGAATGCCTGTCGATCCAGCTGCGCGAGCGCGACCGCTTCGACCCGGCGATGCAGCAGCTCGTCGCCAATCTCGATCTGCTCGCGCGCCGGGATTTCGCGGCGCTGAAACGCCTCTGCCGGATCGACGACGAGGACCTCGCCGAGATGGTGGCCGAAATCCGCAGGCTGGACCCCAAGCCCGGGCTCCTCTTCGCGTCCGAGCGGTCCCAGACGATCGTCCCCGACGTCTTCGTGCGGCCTGCTCCCGACGGCGGCTGGGCCGTGGAACTCAACTCCGACGCGCTTCCCCAGGTGCTCGCGAACCGCGCCTATTACGCGACCGTCGCGGCGCGGGCCAAGGGAACGGAAGGCAAGTCCTTCATCGACGAGGCGTGGGCGAACGCGAACTGGCTGACCCGCAGCCTCGAACAGCGCGCCAGGACGATCCTGAAGGTCGCCAGCGAGATCGTCCGTCAGCAGGACGGCTTCCTCGCCCACGGCGTGACGTATCTGCGACCGCTGAACCTGAAGATCGTGGCCGAAGCGGTTTCGCTGCACGAATCGACGATCTCGCGCGTCACCTCGAACAAGTACATGGCGACCCCGCGCGGCCTGTTCGAGATGAAGTATTTCTTCACGGCGGCGATCGCGAGCACCGGTGGAGAGGCGAGCCATTCGGCCGAAGCCGTGCGCTTCCGAATCCGGCAGCTGATCGAGGTGGAGCCGGCGGACGGGATCCTGTCTGACGACGCGATCGTCGATGCCCTGCGGGATCAGGGCGTCGAGATCGCCCGCCGTACCGTGGCGAAGTATCGGGAATCGATGCGGATCCCCTCCTCGGCTGCCCGCCGGCGCGAGAAGCGCGCCATGGGCCAGCGCTGACCTTCTCCCTGCCGATACGGCGTCCGGACCATCGAAACGACGCGATGATCCCCGTCGTCGAAGGGTGCCGGCGCGCCGTGGAAACCCAGCGATCACCCTCTTCAAGGCCATGTGACAGCGCGTTGACACTGACCGGGGATGCTCCTACCTCTTGATGGCGGATCAGCGGTCCGAAGCCATTTCGAAACCGCGCGGGCGCCGAAGAAATGTCGAAGAGCGAGCCGTTCATGGGCCAGCGCGCGTCGGGTCTCCGGGTCTCCGGCAAAAATCTCGACATCGGTGAAGCATTGAGGACCCAGGCGGGTGACCGCGTTGCCGAAGTCGTCTCCAAATATGTCCACGGCGGCTTCTCGGGCCACATTACGGTGGAAAAGGAGGGGTCCGGCTTCCGCACCGAATGCGTGATCCACCTCGATTCCGGCGCGACGATGAACGTGTCGGGAGTTGCCCACGATGCCTATGCCAGCCTGAATCAAGCCGTCGAACGGGTCGCGAAGCAGCTCCGGCGCGACAAGCGCCGCCGCGACGCCCGCCCGAACGGCAACGGCGTCGCGCCCTCGTCCGACGTTGGTATCGAGGCCGACGACGATGACGTCGGGATCATGGCCGGTGATCTGGCCGGCGAGTTGGAGGTTGCGGAAGAGGACGAATTGGCCTACGCGTCCGCCCGCATGATCGTGGCCGAAAAGCCCGACGCGCTGGCGCTGCTCGGGCTCGAGGCGGCCATTGCGCAGCTGGAGCAGGATGGGCGGGACCTGCTGGTCTTCAGGAACGGCGGCACGGGCCGGGTCAACGTGATCCACACCCGCGCCGATGGAACGATCGGCTGGATCGACGTGCCCGATGCCAATGGCGGCAGAACAACCTAGGGCAGAAGAGTCGCTCGCACGGGAAAGCCGGTGAAGTCTGCGCGCGTCCGGTCGACCGGACGCGCGATCGAGCGGGGCAGAGGCGGCCGAAGGCCGGGAGAAATGCGGACCGCCTGTGCCGGTCCGCCGAACGGATTGATCGGATTCCATGACGCTCACCGACATCCTCGCCCCTTCCGCCGTCGTCGCGGGGCTGCGGGTCAACGGCAAGAAGATGCTTCTGCAGGAACTTGCGGCCCGCGCGGTCTCGATCTGCAGCATTCCAGAGCGCGAGATTTTCGACGCACTGCTGCAACGCGAGCGGCTGGGTTCGACGGGAATCGGTAACGGCATCGCGATTCCGCACGGCAAGTTTTCGGGTCTCGGCGGGCTGGTCGGCATGTTCGCCAGGCTCGAACGGCCGATCGACTTCGAGGCGCTGGATGGGCAGCTGGTCGATCTCGTCTTCGTTCTGCTCGCTCCGGCCAGCGCCGGTGCGGACCACCTCAAGGGTCTCGCCCGCGTCGCCCGGGTGCTTCGCAACCCCGCGATCACCGCCAAGCTGCGGCTGGCTCGTGAGGCCGAAGCCATCCATGCGATCCTGATGGATGCCGAGGCGCCTCAGGCCGCCTGATCGTCCTCTTCCCGCCAGCAGCGGCCGGCATAGTCGATGAGGTAGCGCTCCGGTCGAGCCGCGAGCGCCGCGAGGCCGGCAAACGCAGCGCGATCCGGCTCGAGCACGAGCGACAGCCCGATCTGCCCGACGAGATGCCCGACCGGCGCCTTGGCGAGAAACGCCGGCAGGAGGTCGCTCGCCGGGATCAATGTCGCCAGCCGCGGCAGGATGCCGCCGCCGAGCGTGACGCCGCCCGTGGCGCAGAACGTGATCGCCATGTCGCCGGCCACCCGCCCGACCAGCCGCAGAAAGAGATGGGCCGCCTCGACGCAGGCCGGCTCCGACCGGTCGAGCGCGCGTTCGATGATCTCGGCCGCCGTCCGTGCCGGCCCGCCCGTCCCGTCACGGCAACGCAGCCCGCGGTGCAGCCGCTCCAGCCCGCGGCCGGACAGCAGGTCCTCCGCGCCCATGCGGCCGGAAGGACGGTCGAGATGCGGCCAGAGAACGAACTCGTCCTGCGTCGCCGGGCCGATCTCGACGTGGCTCCCCTCGCTCTTCACGGGAGCGAAACGGCCGTCGAGTTCGAGCAGGGCGCCGACCCCCAGCCCGGTCCCCGGACCGAAGGCGACGCGCGGGCCGCGGGCTCCGGCCGGTCCTGGCCGCAGGATCTGGAGTTCGGCGCCTCCCAGCACGGGCAAGGCCAGCGAAAGGGCCTCGAAATCGTTCAGGAGCAGACCCTGGTCGAGGTCGAGGCCCTGCGCCAGCGCGGGGCCGTCCAGACGCCAGGTCGCGTTCGTGAGCTGGATCGTGCTCGGGCCGACGTGAGGCCCTGCCGCCGCGACCAGCAGGGAGCGGCAGGCGGACCGACCGAGCCGGTCGAGCGCGGCCCGGAACGCAGCCTCGAAGCTCGGATAATCGGCGGTCGGCAGCTTCACGACCAGGCCGATCGCGCCGCCCCGATCGTCCACCAGCGCGAACCGCGCGTTCGTTCCACCGATGTCGGCGAGAGCGCAGGGCGCGGGAAATCGCGGGATCACGGCGACCGTCGCCGCCTCGCGAGCCGGTCACCGCCGGTCATTTGCCGGTCTTGACGCGCGTCCAGACGCGGGTCGCCGTCCGTTGCGACCGGTCGTCGAAGGCCGTGTTGGTGAAGAGCCGCCTGAACGTCGCCTCGTCCGGATAGACGCCCGGATCGTTGACGATCTCCGGCTTGATCAGCGCCTTGGCCGGGAGATTGCCGCTCGCGTAGGACACGACGTTGGAGTTGGCCGCCGCCACCTCCGGCCGCAGCATGAAGTTGATGAACGCCAGGGCATTGTCCTTGTTGGGCGCGTCGGCCGGGATCACCATGGAGTCGAACCACATCTGCGCTCCCTCGACCGGGATGACGTAGGCGATGTCGACGCCGTTGCCGGCCTCCTGCGCTCGCCGGCGGGCCTGAAGGATATCGCCCGAGAAGCCGACCGCAACGCAGATGTCGCCGGCCGCCAGCGCGTTGATGTACTCCGACGAGTGAAACTTGCGCACCGTCGTGCGGATGCGCATCAGCGCATCGCCCGCCTTCTGAATATCCTCACTGCGCTTGGAATTCGGATCGAGGCCGACGTAGCGCAGCACGTTCGGCAGGATGTCCTCCGGACCGTCCAGCATGTGGATGCCGCAATCCTTCAGCTTCTCGGCGAACTGCGGCTTCATCACCAGGTCCCAGCTCTTGGGGTAGTTGGGACCGAGCCGCTCCTGAACCTTGGCGACGTTGAGGCCGAGGCCGATCGTGCCCCACATATAGGGCACGGCGAACTGGTTGCCCGGATCGTAGGTGGTCAGGCGCTGGGCGATCTCCGGCCACACGTTGCCGAGATTGGTCAGCTTGGCCTTGTCGAGCCGGGCGAAGACGTTGGCCTTGACCATCCGCTGGAGGAACGGCGCCGAGGGCACCACGATGTCGTAGCCGGATTTGCCGGCAAGCATCTTCGTTTCCACGATCTCGTTGTTGTCGTAGGTATCGTAGACGACCTTGATCCCGGTCTCACGCGTGAACGCCTCCAGCATCGCCGGATCGACGTAGTCGTTCCAGTTATAGACGTTGACCTGAGGCTGGGCGTGAGCCGCGGTGATAGCCAGCGTACTCGCCAGCATACTTGCCAACGCGACGGCGAGTACCGACATCAGGGACAGGGCACGGCGCGGGACTGCGATCATCGTGGGCTTTCGTGGTCGTGGGGATGGCTGATGGACAGCAGGCTAGAACAGGCCGGAGCCGAGGAAAAGCGGCGCCGCCACACCATTTTCGTCATTCCCGCTTAACCGCGGTCGTGTTTTCCTGTCCGGCTTCCCAGCAAGAAACAGGTCAATCGCAGGTCTGCCTTGAAACCCTTCCCGCCGGCGTCGCCGGCCGAAAACGCCGATCCCTTTCCGGTATCAGCCGACCGCCCGCTCACGCGCGGCGCGTTTGCCCATGTCGACACCTGGGTGTTCGACCTCGACAACACGCTTTATCCCGCCGACAGCGACCTCTGGCCGAAGATCGACGCGCGGATCACCGGCTATCTGTCCGAGACCATGGGTCTGGACGGATTGTCGGCGCGCGCGCTGCAGAAGTACTACTACCAGCGCTACGGCACGACGCTGCGGGGCCTCATGGACGAAGGTTTCGACGTCCACGACTTCCTCGATTACGTCCACGACATAGACCGGTCGACGCTTGCCGCCGATACGGTGCTCTCGGCCGCGATCGGGCGCCTGCCGGGGCGCAAGCTCATCTTCACCAACGGCTCGCGCCGCCATGCCGAGGAGACGGCGCGGGCGCTCGGCATCCTCGATCATTTTCACGGCATCACCGACATCGTCGCCTCGGGCTTTACCCCGAAGCCGGACGACGCGGCCTACCAGCGCTTCTACGACACGCACGGCATCGACCCGACACGGGCCGCTATGTTCGAGGATCTCGTCAAGAACCTCCGGGCGCCGCATCTGCGCGGCATGAAGACGGTGCTGGTCGTGCCGCGTGCCGGCCAGAACGACCACCGCGAGTCCTGGGAGCTCGATCGCAACCCGCCGGCCTTCGTCGAATACGTGACCGACGACCTGCGCGGCTTCCTCGGCGGAGTCGTCTGACCGCGGGCCGGCGCTCGCTTGACTCTCCGACGCCCTGCGGCACATGAGCGGCACGTTCTCCCGCCTCAGGAAACCAGCCCGATGTCCGACACCCAACTCGCCGCCGTCATCGACGCCGCGTGGGAAGACCGCGCCGTGATCGGCCCGGCCACGCGTGGCGTCGTTCGCGAGGCCGTCGACGAGGCGCTGGCGTCGCTCGACGCCGGCCGGCGGCGGGTCGCCACCCGCGACGGCGCCGGGCACTGGGCCGTGCAGCAGTGGCTCAAGAAAGCGGTGCTCCTGTCGTTCCGGCTGAACGACATGGCGATCATCCCTGGCGGTCCGGGCGCCGCGGTGTGGTGGGACAAGGTCCCGTCCAAATTCGACGGCTGGGGCGACAACCGCTTCGCCGAGGCCGGTTTCCGCGCGGTCCCGGGCGCCATCGTGCGGCGCTCGGCCTTCATCGCGAAAGGCGTCGTGCTGATGCCGTCCTTCGTCAACGTCGGCGCCTTCGTGGACGAGGGTACGATGGTTGACACCTGGGCGACGGTCGGCTCCTGCGCGCAGATCGGAAAGAACTGCCACCTGTCGGGTGGCGTCGGCATCGGC
>CAZVMY010000037.1:4461-12230 GCA_964628955.1 uncultured Methylocystis sp. | reverse complement strand
GCCGTCTGCGCGTCGATCGCCGCCTGGACGGCGGCACGAATGGCCGCGATGCCGCCGGTGATGTCGAGCCGCACCTCGATGTCGGTCGGGTCGGCGGTGGCGTTGGCCGGCAGGGTCGCCGGCGTGGTGGCGTCCGCCGCGATGAAGGAAATGCGCCGGGTGGTCCCCGCGGGAACGGCGACGGTGAGGTCGAAGCTGACGACGTTACCGGGCTGGAGCGCCAGTGTGCCGGGTGCGGCCGGGTCGTCGAGGTTAACGTCGAAGCCCGTGTTGGCGCCGACGGTGATCGCGCTCGTCGGGTTGCGGTCCGACAGGCTGGAGGAAAGCCCGGCTGCGAGGTCGTCGAGCTGCGCCTGCGCCTCGACCAGAACCCTGTCGCGCACGTCGAGCAGCGCCGCGATCTCGCCCGAGCGGAACACGCTGCCGGCCGCCACGTCGATGGAGGCGCCCGACGGCGCGACGATCCGCACCGTGCCGACGCCGCGCGTGGCCGGATTGGTGGTGTAGAGCGAGGTGGCCGAAACGTTGGCCCGCTCGTCGAAGGTGAGCGTGACGCGGCTCGATCCCAGCAGCTCCTGCCCGCTCTCGGTGAAGATCGAGATCGAGCCGTTCTGCTGCTCGGTGACCCGGATGTCGATCAGGGACGCGAGGTCCTGGATGTAGCGGTCGCGCTCGTCGAGCAGGCTGGGATTGGTGGTCTGCCGCTGCCCATCGGAGATGATCCGGGAGTTGACCTCCTGGATCGCCTCGAGGGCCTGGTTGGCGCGGCGGATCGCGTCGGCGATGGAGGCTTCCGTGCGCGTCCTGAGTGACTGGACGTCGCCGGTGAGGCCGTTCAGCGTGCTGGCGAGCGTGTCGCCTTTGCTCAGCACGATCGCCCGCGCGTTCTGGTCGGAGGGCGCCGTGACGAGCGACTGCAGGGCGCGGGTGAAATCGTTGATGACGGTGTCGAGCGCCCCGGCGCTGCCGGGCTTGCCGAACAGCTGGTCGAGTTCGGCCGCGTAATCCGCCTTGACGCCGGTATAGGCAGCGCCGGACGTCTCCGTCCGAAGCTGCCGTTGCAGGAGGGCGTCGAACTGCCGCTCGACGGAGTCGATGCGGACGCCGGCGCCGCGATCGCCCGAGACCTGCTCGATCAGCGACACCTTGCGTCGGGTGTAGCCGATGGCGTCCTTGTTCGCGACGTTGAGCGACACGAGCCCGATCTGGCTCTGCGTGGCGTTCAGCCCCGAGATCGCGGAATTGAGAGCTGTGGTCAGGCCCATGGCGGCGCTCCTTCAGCGTCCGGCGTCCTAGCGGATGACGCCGATGATTTCCCTCAGCATGTCCGAGGCGGTGGAGATGATCTTGGTGTTGGCCGAATAGGCCTGCTGGGTGACGATCATTTTGGAGAACTCGTCGGCGATGTCGGTGTTGGAGTTCTCGGTGGCGCCGCCGACCACGGTGCGGCCGCCGCCCTCGATGACCGGCTGGCCGGACTCGAGCGTCTGCTCGAACACGCCGCCGTCGCGCCGCTTGAGGCTGTTCTCGGCCGCGAACTGAGCGATCGAGATCACCGCGAGGCCGACGGCCTGGCCGGTGGTGTAGTTTCCGACGATCCGGCCGCCGTCGCCGACCGTGACGCTGTTCAGTTCGCCCGATGCGTAGCCGTCCTGGGAGATGCGGTTGGTGCGCGCCTCGGTGCGGTTGGCGTTGAGGTCGGCCGCGGCGAACTGCGTCAGGCCGAGCGTGCCGGTGTCCAGGTTGATCGGCGGCACGGGGATGTTGTCGATCGTGGTGGCGCCGAGCGGGATCGGCGTGCCCGGCACCGGCGAGATGAGGTTGCCGACGTTGTTGAAGACGTAGTTGGTGCCGGAGTTGGTCCAGGCCGTCGCGGCGCCGGTCGCGTTGGAATCCGACAGGAAGAAGAGGTTCCAGGTGTCGCTGGCGGCGCCGAGCGCGCTCGAGTCGGTCTTGGCCCAGCGCAGCTGCACGTTGATCGGCTGGCCCTGCGGATTGTAGACGGTCACGGCACCGCCGCCGATCGTCTTGCTCTCGAAGACGCTGCTGTCCGCAGCCGAAACGGTGAGCGGGCCGCCGCCGACCGCGGGCGCCGTGGCCGAACCGGCGAGATAGGGGCCGGCCGTCGACAGGCCGTAGAGTTCGGAGCCGGGGATCGTCGGATCAGCGCCGGCGACGTCGGGGTTCGACGGCAGGTTGGCGCGGTACTCGACGTTGGCCGTGGCGCGCGCGGGCAGGTTGTCGCCGCTGATGCGCACGAGGTTCGGCTGAGACCCGACGAGGTTGCCCGTCGTCGGATCGAGCGCGATGCCCCGGAGATAATAGCCGGCGCCGTTGACCAGGTAGCCCGACCTGTCGAGCTGGAAGTCGCCGCGGCGCGTGTAGAGATCGATGCCGCCGAAGGTCGGGGCGCCGCCCGCGAAGCCGGTGCGCTCCTGAACCACGAAGAAGCCGTCGCCGTTGATGGCGATGTTGGTACCGACGCCCGTGGTGGTCAGGTCGCCCTGGATACCGTTCGTCGCCTGGCTGAAGCCGGCGACCGAGCCGGCGAGTTCACGGCCCGCCGGCGTGGACGGCACGAGATCGACGAAGCTGGTATCGACCCGCTTGAAGCCGGTCGTCCGCGAGTTGGCGATGTTGCCCGAGATGTTCTCGAGGGCGAAGGACTGGGCCCTGAGGCCCGACACCGCCGTGGTCAACGCACCGAAGATACCCATGACGCAACCCCTCCACGCCCGGACGTCGCCGGAACTGAACACTGATCGAAACCGGTGCGGGGCCCGTATGCAGGCACATGGGTCGGACCCCGCTTGACTAACGGTTCGCAAGCGGCGTGCCAGAGATTTAATATATATATATCAATGGTATATCGAGTCTGATCGAGACCGGTCCGGCAGAATGCGCCGCCCGCCTCATGCCGACCCGGCAGAATTTTCCGGGTCGCCGCGGCGCTGGAACAGCGCGCCGGCCACGTCCTGCAGCGAGGGCTCGGGCTCGCCCAGAAACGGCATCGGCCGGCAGACGGCGATCGCGGCGAGGCCGACGCGGGCCGTGAGCAACCCGTTGAGCACGCCCTCGCCGAGCTTGGCCGAGAGCCGCGCGGCGAGGCCGTGGCCCATCAGCTGGCCGATGACGCTATCGCTGATCGCGACGCCTCCGGTCACGGCGAGATGCCAGAGGATCCGGCGGCCGAGCTTCAGCGCCCCGAACGTGCCGGGCCGCCCGGCATAGAGCTGCGCGATCGCGCGCACGAGCATGATCGACTGCGCCAGCACGAACAGGATGTCGACGATCGCGCGGGGCGAGATCGCGGTGACGACCGACACGCGCTTCGAGGCCGACGCGATCGCCGCCCGCGCGAGACGATCGCGCGGCGCCAGCAGCGCGCGCTCGGCGATGGCGAGGAGGTCGCGGCCGTCGATGATCTCGCGGCTGGCCCGCTCCACCTCCGCGCGCTGCGTGGCGCTGCTCGCATCCGCCGCGTAGAGGCCGACGAGCCTCGCCGTCACGGTCCGGGCGCCGTCGCGGTCGTCGGCAGCCGCTGCCGCGCGAGCAGAAATCGCCAGCTCCGCCACGCGGTCGAGCCGCCGCAGCGCGGCGAACTCCCGCAACGCGATCACCACGACCGCGAGCGCGGCCAGCGCTGCGAGGCCCAGCCCCGCCCGTCCCAGCCAGGGATTGGCCGCCATCAGCCCTTCGACGACGCTCCACGCCCAGAGCCCCAGCGCGAGCGAGAGGAAGCCGCCGGCTGCAGCGGCCAGGGTATCGCCCCAGCTCCAGCCCCGCCGAACGGCCCGCGCGGTCGCGGCGGGCAGGTCGGCGAGGTCGCGTTCGGCGAACACGTCCGCCTCGGCGACGACCTCGACAGGCGCCGGCCCGTCCTCGGGTGCCGGCTGGTCGTGGGGCGCATCCAGCGCGAAGGCCTGCGGACGGCGCGTGTTCATGATGTCCCCCGTTGCGGGTCCCTGTCGGTTACAGGCATCACCGCAGCCTGTCGCCGATCAGGAACTCCAGCGCGCGATCCAGCCGGATGTGCGGCAGCGGACGAGGCCGGCCATCGGGACCGAGCGATCCGGCCGGCGGACGGAAGCGCAGGAAACGCATCGCGCCGGCCTCGGCGCCGTCGCGCAGCGCCGCGTCCGGATCGTCCGGGAGGTCGCCGGGAAAGACCGCGCCCTCGCGGATACCGTCGAACACCGTCGCGCCAAGCCGCTCCCCCGCCAGCGGCACCCCGGCGATGCTGGGCATGGTCAGCCCGCCCTGTTTCGCCTGCACCTCGCGGGTGGCCCGCACCGCCGCGAGCGCGACGACGTCGGTCGCGGCTCCCGACCCCTCCGCACGGCCATGCGCGCGCTGCACCAGCCGGCGCACGATCGCTTCCAGCCGGTCGTGGCTGGTGTGATGCAGGTGATCGGCCTTGGTTGCCGCGAACAGCACCTTGTCGATCCGGGGCGCAAAGAGCTGCGAGAGCAGCGAGTTTCGCCCGATCCGGAAGGCGTTCAGCACGTCGCCCATCGCGGCCTGAAGGTCGGCGACGGCGCCGGGTCCCGCGTTGAGCGCGCCGAGCGCGTCGATCAGCACGATCTGCCGATCGAGCCGCACGAAATGATCGCGGAAGAACGGCCGGACGATCCGGTCCTTGTAGGCCTCGAAGCGTCGCGCCATCGTCTCGGCAAGAGAGCCGGCCGCCGCCGTCATGCTGGCAGCGAGCGGCAGCGGCGAGAAGGTGAGTGCCGGGGAGCCTTCGAGATCACCCGGCATCAGGAACCGCCCGGGTGGCAGCGACGACAGCGAGACCTCCTCGTCGCGGCAGGCGCGCAGGAAGGCGGTGAAGGCCGCCGCGACGCCGATCGCCGTCTCCTCGTCCGACATTTGCGCAGGATCGAGCGCGTCAGCCATCGCGAGGAACGGCTTCGCGAAAGCCGCTCGTGGCGGAACGCGGGCCAGCGCCAGCGTTTCCGCGGACCATTGCGCGTAGCTTCTGTCGAGCAGCGGCAGATCGAGCAGCCATTCTCCCGGGTAATCGACGATGTCGAGGGTGAGCGAGGACGGACCGGGAAGCCACGCGTCGGGTCGCTCGAACTCGATCACGAGCCGGAGTTCGGAAATGCGCCGGGTCGAGGCCGGCCAGCGCCGCTCGGGGCCGGTCAGCGCCGCGAGGTGCTCCTCGTAGGGAAACCGCGGCACGGTATCGTCGGGCTGCGGCGCGAGACGGACGCTGCGGATGCGCCCCTCCGCCTGCGCGCGGAACACCGGCAGGCGCTGGCCGCCGAGCAGCGCATGCACCAGCGCCGTGATGAACACCGTCTTGCCCGACCTCGACAGCCCCGTGACGCCGAGACGGACGGTCGGACCGAACAATCCGCTCGCGTAATCCGCGAGGCTTCGAAACGCGCCGAGCGTGCCGTCCGCATAGGCGCCTGACACGCGCTCAGTCCTCGTCGGTGCCGCCGAGCATCGCCGGCGTGATGAAGCGCTCCAGCATGCCCGTGCCCGCGTCCAGCGCCAGCCAGTCGTCGATCGCGAGGTCGAGGACGGCAAGCCCGGCCGTCGGGAACTTGTCCGAGAGGCGCCGCAGCCCGCCGCCCTCGCCGCGGCCGACCTCGCCCGGGCCGATCGCGAGGCCGAGCGCCAGCCCTGCCATACCGGGGTTGTGGCCGACCAGCATCAGCCGATCGACGCCGGCCGGCACGGCACGCACGACGTCGGCGAGTTCGCGCGGGGCCGCTTCGTAGATGCCGCGCTCCAGCCTCCACTCCGGCAGCGGCTGCCAGCCTTCCGACACGATGGCCCAGGTCTCCTGCGCGCGTCGCGCGGTCGAGACGAGGGCAAGGTCGGGCCGAAGCCGTTCGTTGCGGAGGTAGGCGCCCATCAGCGGCGCGGCCTGGAGGCCGCGCGCCGCCAGCGGCCGCTCGTGGTCGTCGACGCCCTGCGGCCAGGCCGATTTGGCGTGCCGCAACAGAATGAGCCGTTTCATCGCGCCCTCCGGCCGCGCCCAGAGGGCAGACTGCCGGCGTAGCGAAACGCAGGCGGCGGTTCAACTTCGGCGGCGGCTGCCCGGACGCGATGCTCATGGGAAAGGCGGCGCGGCTTGCCCCGGCGCCCGCGTTCGCGCATGAGCCGGCGATGGACACCTATGCCCACCGGCCCAAGCCGTTTTCGGCGGAAGCGACGTTCACGCTCGCCCCGCGCGCGCTCGAGATCGAGCATGGCCGGCGCAGCGGCCGGTTCCCCTATCCCGAGATCGCGGAAATCCGGCTGAGCTACCGGCCCCGCAACACCACCAACGAGGCCTATGCCGCGCGGATCATCCGGCACGACCGGGTCACGGCCTCGCTGTCCAACATCTCCTGGAAGACCCTGGTCGAGTTCGACCGGCAGGACGCGGCCTATGCCGCCTTCCTGCGGGCGCTGATCGCGCGCGTGGCTGCGGCGAACCCCGATCTCGTGCTCCATGCGGGCCTCGGCCGGCTGCATTTCGCGGCGGCGACGGTCGTGGGCGTGGCGACGGTGCTGGCGACCATCTGGATGGCCGGCTGGGGCCTGACCAGCGGCGCCACGGGTTTCGGGTTGCTCGCACTCGGCTTCGGCCTGTTCTTCGGCTGGTGGAGCCTGCGCTTTCTCTCGGCCAACCGGCCGCGCCGGTTCGCGGCCGGGCACGAACCGGCGAACGTGATGCCGAAGCCCTGAGATCAGCCGCCTTCCGATGCTTCCAGCGGCGTATCGGCGTCGTTCGGCGCATTGCGCACGACGAGCACCGAGCAGAGCGCATGGCGAACGATCGTCGCCGCGTTCGAGCCGATCAGATAGGTCGCCATGGTCGGCCGCTGCGACGCGATGACGATCAGCTCGGCGCCCCAGCTGGTCGCCTCCTCCAGCACCTCGCCGTAGATCGAGCCGACGCGGACCGCGCAGCTCACCTGATCCTGCGGCAGGCCGAGGACCGCGCCGATCTGCGCCAGCTCGCGTTCGGCCTGCTGCCGTTCGCGCTGGTCGAAGTCGACCGGCACGTATTCCATGTACATGACCGGCACGATCGTCTGGACGTTGATCAGCCGGATCTGGCCGCCCGACGATCGCGCGATCGCAACCGCACGGCGAATCGCGGGCCTCGCCGTCTCCACGTCGGCGAGGTCGACCGGCACGAGAAGACGCTTGAACATCTGGCTCTCCTGTCTGACCGGCGCGGGATTAGGTCCGCGCCGGTCATGGATAACATGAGCGCATTCGATTTGACTGCCCGATCGCGAGGCCTAGGGTGCCGGTCCGGCAACGGCCGCCCGTCCCGAAAACACCGTCGAAAGCACCGTCATGGCGATCGCAGCCGATCCGGTCCTCCCCTCGCCGCTCGCACGCCTGCGCGCTTCGCCGACGGCGTTCCTGATGGCGCTGACCTTCGTCAACTGGCTGGGGTTCGCGAGCTGGTCCGCGCTGATCAACAACTTCGCCGCCGACGCGGCCGGGTTCTCGTGGAACGGCATCGGCCTGATGCAATCCGTGCGTGAGATTCCGGGATTTCTCGCCTTCACGGCGATTTTCTGGATCATCGTCTTCCGCGAGCAGACCTTCGCCTATCTGAGCCTTCTCGTGCTGTCGGCTGGGATCGCCGTCACCGGCGCGTTCCCGACGATGAGCGGCATCCTGCTGACGACGTTCCTGATGTCGGTCGGGTTCCATTACCTCGAGACCATGAACCAGTCGCTCTCCCTCCAGCTTCTGTCGAAGAAGGAGGCGCCGAAAGCCATGGGCCGGATCGCCGGCCAGCCCGG
>CAZVMY010000037.1:0-4451 GCA_964628955.1 uncultured Methylocystis sp. | reverse complement strand
CGGCGCCGGGGCCGTCGCCCAGTTCCTGGCCTATGGCGGGCTCGCAATTGCGGCCTATGTCGGGTTTACGACCTACCAGACGCTCTTCCTCTGGGTGGGCGGCGCCTCGCTCATGCTGGCGGTGGTGGCGACGCTGTTCTTCCAGCGCTTCGACGGCACGGTGCCGCAGCGCAAGACGCTGGTCATCCGCCGCCGCTACTGGCTCTATTACGCGCTGACGTTCATGAGCGGCGCGCGCCGGCAAATCTTCATGGCCTTCGCGGCCTTCCTGCTCGTGAAGTCGTTCGGCTATTCGATCTTCGACGTCTCGATGCTGTTTCTGGTGACTGCTGCCCTCAACACCGTCATGGGCCCGGTGCTCGGCCAGATCGTGGGGCGGTTCGGCGAGCGGCCGACGATCATCTTCGAGAACGTGGTGCTGATCGGCGTCTTCGCCGGCTATGCGCTGGCGGCGTCCGGCGGCTTCGGCGAGCATGGCAAGACGGTCGCCGGCGTCCTCTACGTCGTGGACGGCGTCTTCTTCACGCTGGCGATCGCCCAGCGCACCTATTTCCAGAAGATCGGCGACGCCGCCGACATGGCGCCGACCGCGGCCGTCTCGTTCACGATCAACCACATCATGGCGGTCGTCATCCCAGTGACCTTCGGCATGCTCGGCATGGCCGACCCGTCGATCATCTTCTGGCTCGGCTGCGTGATCGCGACGATCTCGCTGACCCTCGCCTTCATCGTCCCCCGCGACCCCGGCCCAGGCAACGAGACGGTGCTCTCCGGGCGGGAGCCCGCAGGCGCCGCCCAGCCGGCCTGAAGCGCGGGAAGGCTCGCGCCCCTCAGCCCTGTCGGGCGGGCGTGGTCACGACGAGCCCGTCGAGGTCGGCCGTGACCTTGATCTGGCAGGACAGCCGCGAGGTCGGCCGGACGTCGAAGGCGAAATCGAGCATGTCGTCCTCCATCGGCTGCGCCTTGCCGGCCTTTGCCGCCCAGGCCTCGTCGACGTAGACGTGGCAGGTGGCGCAGGCGCAGGCGCCGCCGCACTCGGCCTCGATACCCGGGACGCCATTGCGGATCGCCGCCTCCATGACGGTGGAACCGAGGTCTGCCTCCACGGTGCGCGTCGCTCCGTCGGAGTCCTTGAAGATGATGCTGGGCATGCCTGCGGGTCCGGGACGGGGTCTGTGGTAAGGCGCCTGTGACGACAGGCTCACCGGGTGAATAAGCACGTTTGGGCAAACAGGAAACGGCTTTTTCGCCGCATACACGACGGGCGTTCAGAGCGGATGCAGCGAGCGGATGACGGCGCAGGCGTCCTCGACGGCAGCGGCGATACGGTCGTGCCGCGCCTGATCGGGGCTCCGCTCGAACGCCTCGGCCGCGGCCGCCACGCGCCAGGCGCCGATCGCCCGCGCCGAGCCCTTCAGCGTATGCGCCAGATCGAGATCGCAGGCCCCGACGGCGAGCGCGCCGACGATGCGCGGCGCCTGCTCCAGGAACATGCCGAGCACCTCGCGCTCCAGCGCCGCGTCCCCGAACGTCTGCCGCGCGAGATGGGCGCGGTCGATCGTCACGTCGGGGCATTCGCCCTCTCCCTCGCCTTCCGGCACCACGCGCCTCCAGACCGCTGCGACCCGGTCAGAGCGGCCGTGACAGCGTTAACGAAACGCTAAAGCGACACAGCGCGTTAGCCATATCCGTCAAGATTTTTGGGAAGAGCGTTAACGAAGTTTCGAAATGCTTAACACGCCGGTTTCGTCAGCCGCTCTCGGCGGTTACACTGCTGTCGTCGGGAAGGCTGCAAGAACCCGGGGGAAGCGTCGGCTGGGCACCGCGTTTTCCGCGAACCGGGCGCCGTCTGCCGACGATGTGGCGTAGAGTGAGGCGACGATGACCAGCAAGACGAGAGCGGCCGACCCGGCCGAGGCGGCGCTGTCCGCGATCGAGGATGCGCTCAACCTCCGGATGACGGGTACCGATGGTCCTGCGCCCCGCAGCGAGCCCTCCCTCCCCCGGGCCCAGATGCCACTCGTCGAGCCGCCGGCGCAGACCGGGCCGGAGTCGCCTGCCGTCGAACCGCCCGATTTCGGCGTCTCGCGCACCGAACCCGCCGGGCCGGCACCGGATTTCGCGGCTCGCGCCCCCTCCCGCCCCGAGCCTGTCCTCGAGTCGCGCGGTACGCCGCCGCGCGCCGCAGCCAACGACGACCGGCGTTCCGTGGGCGCGATTCTCGCCGCGTTGCAGACGCGCCCCTCGCGGGGGCCGCTGTGGCTCGCCGTCCTCGCCTCACTTCTGTGGATCGGCGCGGCCGGCTATGTCGCCTATATGTGGTACGAGCCGCAGCTCATCAGCGTGCGTGACGGGCTGACGCCGGGCAACGCGCCGTTCGTGGCGATCGCGCTCATCGTGCTGCTCATGCCCGTGTTCTTCTTCTTCACCATGGCCGCGCTGGCGCGGCGGGCGCAGGAAATGCGCATCGTCTCGCGCACGATGACGGAGACGGCGCTTCGCCTCGCCGAGCCCGAGACGATCGCGGCGGATTCGGTGTTCACGCTCGGCCAGGCGATCCGCCGCGAGGTCGCGTCCATGGGCGACGGCATCGAGCGCGCCCTCTCGCGCGCCAGCGAGCTCGAAGCGCTGGTGCACAGCGAGGTGTCGCAGCTCGAACGGTCCTACAGCGACAACGAGATCAAGATCCGCACCCTGCTCGACGAGCTCGCCTCGCAGCGCGAGGCGATCGTGAGCAATTCCGAGCGCGTGCGCACCTCCATCGTCGTCGCGCACGAGAACCTCACCGCCGATCTGAGTTCCGCCGCGACGCGGATCGCGGACGCGGTCAGCACGGCCGGCGGTCGCGTGACGACCTCCCTCGACGAGAAGCGCGACCAGATCGCGCATTCGCTCGGCCGGGTCGGCGACCAGCTCGTGGAGCAGATCACCGTCCAGAGCTCGGACCTTATCCAGCGCCTGACGTCGACCGGCAGCGAGGTCAACGAGAAGATCGCAACGGCGAGCCTCGGCGTGACCGAAACCCTCACGGCGAGCGGCACGCGGGTCGCGGCCGAGATCGCGCTACGCGGCGGCAGCGTCAACCAGCAGATCGCCGAGACCGGCACGCGCCTGGTTGAGGAGATCACCAGCAGCGGCAGCACCGTCAACCAGGAGATCGAGCGGACCGGCGGCCGGATCGCGCAGGAGATCGCGGCGCGCGGCGCCGAGGTCAATTCGCAGATCGCCGAGACGGGCCAGACCCTGACCACGACCTTCAACGACAGCGCCGGCCGCGTGACGCGGGCGCTCGGCGAGACGGGCGACGCTCTCGTCGTCGCCATCCAGGACAAGGTCGGAACGGTCGACCAGACGCTGCGCTCCACCGGCGAGGCGCTCGTTCTCGACCTCAGCATGCGTGGCGCCGACGTCACGCAGCGGCTCGAGGAGACCGGGAGCAAGGTCGCCGAGATCATCACGCTGCGGGGCGACGGCCTCGTGGAACGCCTGTCCGAGACCAGCCGGACCCTGAACGATACGGTCACCATCCACGGCAAGGCGCTGGAGGAGAACCTCGCCTCGACCGGCCGGGAAATGGCCGCGCTGATCGGCGAACAGGCCGGGAACGCCCGCAACGCCTTCGACGCGGCGGGTCGCGCCGTCGCCAATCTGCTCGAAAGCCGGACCGCGGCGATCGAGACCCGGCTGTCCGCCCATGCGGACGACCTGACGACCCGTCTCGCCGCCCACGACGAGGGCCTGTTCCGGCAGCTCGACGGCTACAGCAGCACCGTCATCGGCAAGCTCACCGAACAGACCAACGCGATCACCGAGCGGCTCGACAGCCACGGCACGGACATCGTCGGGCGCCTCTCGGAAACGAGCGAGGCGATCGCGACGAGACTCGACCATGACGGCCGCGCGCTCGTCGACCGGCTCGCCTCGCAGTCGAACGAAGCCGTCGAGGCGCTGGCCTCCCACGGCAGCGACCTCACCACGCGCCTGGCCGAAACCGGCCGCGAGGTGGTGTCGGCCATCTCGACGCAGGGCGCCAGGGTGAACGACGCGCTGACCGAGAACGCTCAGGGCCTCGCTTCGAGCCTGGAGCTGCACTCGACCGGCGTGGCCGATCGGCTCAAGACCTTCGACGAAACCGTGGGTGCACGCCTGCAGAATGTCGAGGCGCTGCTCACCATCCATGGCGAGACGCTCACGAACAAGCTGGCGGAGCGCACGCGCGAGGCCGCGCGCACGCTCGAGGAGCAGCTTCGGGCCTTCGAGGAGCGTTCCGCGACGAAGGGCGCCGAGATCGCTCAGTCTTTCGACGGGCTGGTCGACCGGCTCGATACGAGCCTCAGCGACCGCAGCCGCACGCTCAACGAGACGCTCGCGCAGCGCGCGATCGATCTGGCCCGCGTCCTCGGCGAGGGCGGCCAGGGCGTGGCGCGCGCCATCGAGGCGAAGGCCGACGA
>CAZVMY010000036.1:0-12249 GCA_964628955.1 uncultured Methylocystis sp. | reverse complement strand
CGTGTACATCGTCGTCATCGGCGTTCTCCTCGGGCCAGTCAGTGGGTCAGTGGAAGGAGCGGCTCAGCCGCGGAAGTAGCGGTGGGGCGCGAAGGGCATCGCGCTGACGCGCATGGGCTGCGGCTTGCCCCGCACGTCGGCGTAGACCTCGGGCAGATCGGGGCCGATCCGGGTTTCGATCCTGAGCGCACGGGCGTTCTCGTCCTCGACCGAGGCGTCGATCGCGGCGTCGACGATCACCGCGGGATCAAGCAGCTCCGGCTGGAAATCGTAGCTGCCGGTATCGAGCCGGGTGATGTCGATCATCGCCGTCACGATCCGCAGCAGGTCGTGACCCGCGGAATGGATGATCGCGGCATATTCCTGGGCCTGGTTGGCCGAAGCGTTCGAGACGACCGGATTGGACAGCAGCTCCGAGAACCCGATGATCACGTTGAGCGGCGTGCGCAGCTCGTGATTGACTGTGGACAGGAAGGCCGCGCGCGCATCGCGCGCCTGTTCCGCGATTATCGCGGCCGCGTCGAGCCGCTCCTCGGCGGAGACCTGCTCCGTCGCATCCTGCAGAATGCAGGTCGCGCCGCCGCCCGGCGCCGGCGTCGCATGCATTTCCGCCCACCAGAACGTCGGCGGCATGGCCTGGTCGCCGGCCTGCGCGCGGCGCAGACGGCAGCGCAGCGTCGAGGACACGCGGTCGTTGGCGGCATCCGTCACGGCCTTCAGCACGGCCGGCCGATCGGAAACGTGGACGAGTTCGAGGAAGCCGCGGCCGATCATCTCGCTTGCGCCCAGCCCCATGACGCGTTCGGCATTGCTGCTCACGCCCAGCACTGCGCCCGACGCGTCA
Source organism: uncultured Methylocystis sp. (assembly GCA_964628955.1). Lineage (GTDB taxonomy): Bacteria > Pseudomonadota > Alphaproteobacteria > Rhizobiales > Beijerinckiaceae > CAZVMY01. The sequence continues at coordinate 11,405 of CAZVMY010000036.1, read as the reverse complement.
TGGAAGGTGATCACGTGGTCGAGCGCCTCGGTCACGCAGCCGAGCTGACGGTCGAGATCGGCGAGTGCGGCGCGCCGGTCGTTCAGGATGAGCCGGAGCGTCCCGGCGGCGACGATCAGCACGACGGCCGCGGCGAGCGTGACGGCGGCATCGACCGAGCCGTCCAGCAGCGTCGACGGCGGCCGCAGCGCGGTGCCCGCGAAGACCGCGACGACGACGATGGCGGCGACCGTACCGATCGCATGCCGGGAACCCAGGATGGCCGCCTCGACCACGAGGGCGACGAGGAACGGCAGCACGATCTGGATCGGCAGCCCGGCCGAAATCGCGGCCACGACCAGCGCCCCGATCGTCGCCGCGGAAAAGGCGAAAGCCCGGTCGAGATCGCCCGACCGCCGCAGCTCCAGCGCGACGAAGGCGGGGAGCAGCCCGGCGAGACACAGCGCGAGCGCCACGAGCCGGGCCTCGATGCCGACCCGCATCGCCACCGGCAGCACCGCGAACGTCAGCGCCGCGAGGAACAGCCTGCTCGAGACGAAGGCGCCGATGGCGAGGGTCTCGGCCTCTCCACCGCCGCCCGCACGGCGGCCGGCAGCCGCCGTCAACATCTCTCGAAACGCGTTAAGGTCCATAATCCCACGGGGTCTCCGGCGGCAATGCGCCGCGCGATCCACCCCGGACAATGCCTCCCCGGTCGTTAAGCAGTGCCTAAATGCCGGTCCGTCGGCGGCTCTTCCGGCAATCCTCAGGCCGCTTCCGACCGGCCAGCAAGGTGCGGATCAGCCGTCGTCGCCGAACATGGTGAACGGCCGGTTGCCGGCGCCCGCACCGCAGCGCGGCACGATTACGGCAGATCGTTACAATTTGAGCGAATCGTTACGCGTGACCTTGAGAGATCAAGCCCTATCGTCATCGCCGGCCGGGGACTGCCGTGGGGACGGTGGCGTGATCCGGCAGGACGGCACGGACGCGCTCGGGGGAGGATCATGGGACTGTTTCGCATCGCAGCCGCGGCGGCGCTGCTCTACGCCGTCGCTCCCGAAGAGGTGACGGGCCTGTTCGGCCAGTGGCGCGGACAAGCCAGGGACGGTGCGAGCCTCGTGACGAGCGTGCTGCCGGGAGCCGGCATCTTCTCCGCCGCGAAGACGGGCACGGCCGATCCGATCGGTGAGCTGATCGCGCGGCAGTTCGAGAGCGAGGCGGTCGCGACGGCCTGCCTGCGCCGACCCGAAGCCTGCCGTGCCGCGCTCGCCGGCGTCGCCGAGCGTCTGGCGGCGCCAGTTCCGGTGCCGCCCCGGCGGCCCTGAGCCCGCTGGTCGAGCCAGCGGTCCGGGCGCGATCCCGCGTCGATGCGCCGGCCTTGACGCCATCGGCGGCCGCGGCCATGTCGTTCCGATGGCCGACATCGACGAAATCACCGAGACGCTGTCGATCCTCGACGACTGGGAGGAGCGCTACCGCTACGTGATCGACCTCGGCCGCACGCTCCAGCCCCTGCCGGACGATGCGCGCAACGAGGCGAACAAGGTCCGCGGCTGCGCCAGTCAGGTCTGGCTCGAAAGCCGGGTCGAGCCCGGCCCGCCGGCACGCCTCAGCTTCCGCGGCGACAGCGACGCGCACATCGTGCGCGGGCTCGTCGCCATCGTCATCGCGATCTATTCCGGCCGGCCGGCGGCCGACATCGCCGGGACGGACGCGCTGGCGATCTTCGACCGCCTCGGCCTGCGCGAGCATCTGAGCCCTCAGCGCTCCAACGGCCTGCGGTCGATGGTCGACCGCATCCGCCGGGACGCGGGCGCCGTCGCGGCCGGCGCCGCGGTGAGCTAGCCCAACGTCGGCCGCGCGCCGGGGGCGCGCCAGTTCCGGATCGCGCCGGGCGTCGCGGCTCCGGTCGCGACCGATGCGAGCCCGTAATGGCGGGCGAGCGCGGACAGGCCGAGCCCGATGACGAGCTTGGCGGAACGCGCCGGCCAGCGCCGCTCGCGCTCGATGTCTTCCAGCCCCTTCAGGAAGCCGCACAGATCGACCAGCGGCCCCGCGAGATCAGGACCGACGGCGTCCAGCGCCCGGCCGACGCGCTGGCGCGCGGCGAGCGACCGTTCGTTCGGCGTCAAGCCATGGCCGGTACCCTGGATCGGGCTGCTCCAGTCCGCGGTCACCCGCGGCACCAGCGACGCGAGGGCGAGGTCGACGCGCAGCCGCTCGCCGGCCGCCACCTGCGCCGGGTCGAGCAGCGGCTGGCCGTCGCCGTTGCGCCGCCGAGCCAGCCAGACGAGCGGACTTTCTGCGTGGTTCACGCGAAGCTCGCGACGCGCGACGCCGTCGTGGACGGTCACGGTCCCGAGGTCGGCCGACTGGGCGAGGAACCGCTCGTCTTCCGGCGCCCGCAGGCGCGCCGCCCGCGCGAAACCGGCTTCCGAGAGCACGAGTTCGCGGCCGCCGGCCACGCAGCGCCACAGCGCCGCACCGCTCGAGGCGAGCGCCTCGGCAGCCGCGAGCGGTGCGCGGCCGATGCGCAGCGTCACGCCCCGCCGCTGCGCCGTCACCGCGATATGCGGTCCGGCGGCTGACCCGCGCGTCGCCGGATCGGCCTTGCGCTCCGGCCGGCCGACCGCCTCATCCTCCGCGAGCAGCAGCACCAGACGGTCCTGATCGCGATCCCGTCCGCCATTTTTTCCTTCGCTTGCTCGTCTTTCGCTTGTTCGTCCTTCGCTTCTCCTTGCGTCGCCCGTGTCCTCGCGCGCCATCGGCATCTCTCCCTTGCGGCTTGCCCGCGGCAGCACCGGGTGCCGCTTGCATTGCCTACAATAGGATTATATACCTTCATCAGTGTTTCAAGGGGCATTTGCACCTAATCTGCGGAGGTCATCGTGGGGAAAGCGACAGGATCGATCAGGGCCTGGCATGCTCCGGAAGGCGCCATGCGCCGGAAGGCCGGTTGGATCGCGGCGAAGGACGCGCGGGCCGTCGCGGCGGCGCTCAGGCGCGAGCGCGCCCTGACGGGACGTCCGGGCCACGACATCGTCCGGCATCTGGAACTGGTCCGGGCTCTCCGGCGCGGGAAGGCGTCGGGCCAGGAGACCGCCTGGAAACGCACCTCAGCCTGAGGCTCAAGGCGAAGCCAAGCCTCGAAGGACGGATTTCTACCGCTCCAGTCGCCTTGCGAGCATCCATAGAGGCTCGCTCGCTACGCGCTCTCGCACCTCACGATGAGGAAAACGAGAGTTTGCAAACGGGCTCCGAGGCGGTCGGACCCGCCGGCGATCACACCCGGGAGGCGGCGCGCTGTCTGCGCTCCTCGAGCGGGCGGACGTCCGTTCCCCGCACCTCGGAGCCGAAGACGTCGCCGCGCCGCTCGGCCGCGAGCCCGATCTCCTCGGCGACCACGTAGAGCGGCCGCCCCTTCACCTCGGCGAAGATGCGCCCGACGTACTCGCCGATGACGCCCAGAAAGATCAGCTGGATGCCCGAGAAGAACATCACCGAGACCATCAGCGACGGAAAGCCCGGCACCGAGCGGCCATAGACGATCGTTTCGCCGACGATCAGCAGGGCGTAGAGCATCGCGATACCGGAGATCGCGAGTCCGATCAGGGTCGCGATCTTGAGCGGCAGGGTCGAGAACGACGTCAGCCCGTCGAAGGCGAAGCGGAAGAGCTTGAAGAAATCGAACTTGGAGCGGCCGTGCGCGCGCTCGGCCACCTCGAACGGCACGCCGATGCTGGGGAAGCCGACCCAGGCATAAAGTCCCTTGGAGAACCGCGCGCGCTCGCCCATGCGGCGGAGCACGTCGACCACACGACGGCTCATCAGCCGGAAATCGCCGGCGCCCGCCGGCAGCGGCGTCTCGCCGAAGGTCTCGAAGATGCGGTAGAAGCGCCGCGAGAACGCGCGGCGGAGCCGGCCGTCGGTGTCGCGGGCCGTGCGTTGCCCGTAGACCATGTCGAAACCCTCACGCCAACGCGCGACGAAGGTGGCGATCAGCTCCGGCGGGTGCTGCAGGTCGGCATCGATGAGCACGACCGCGCGCCCGAGCGCGTGGTCGAGACCGGCCGCGATCGCGACCTCCTTGCCGAAGTTGCGCGAGAAGGCGATGGCCCGGACGCGGGGATCGCGCGCCGCCAGCGCCCGGATGGCGCCAAGCGTGCCGTCGCTGCTGCCGTCGTCGATGAAGAGGAGTTCATAGCTCTCCACCAGCCCGTCCAGCACGCCGGCGACACGCGCCGCCAGGACCGGCACGTTGTCCTGCTCGTTGAACACGGGCACGACGACCGACAGCTCCGGCAGCAGGTTGGCAGGCGCGAGAGGCAGAGGCGTAACGTGCGACATCAGGTTGCCTGTGACGGGGCGACGGGGCGATAAGGACGCCATTCCACGCGGTCCTAGGCCGTGCATCCTGAACGGGGATTGAATTGCACGCGACGGGGATCGTCATTTGCGCCGACGATTTCGCGATGACCGCCGGCATCAGCCGCGCGATTCTCGACCTCCTCGCAGCGGACCGGCTCTCGGCGACGAGCGTCATGGTGACCCGTCCGCACTGGCCGGCCCTCGCCCCGCACCTCATGGCCTTCGACGGCCGCGCCGATCTGGGCCTCCACCTCGACCTGACGCTCGGGCCTCCGATCGGCCCGATGCCGCACCTCGCGCCGGACGGGAAACTTCCGCCATTGCGCCAGTTCCTGCGCCGGGCGCTGGTCGGCAGGCTCGACCCGCGCGAGATCGAAACCGAGATCGGGCGCCAGCTCGACGCCTTCCACGCGGCGACCGGGCGACCACCCGACCATGTGGACGGGCATCAGCACGTCCATGCCCTGCCAGTCGTGCGCGCCGCCCTGTTCGGTGCGCTCGCCGTCCGGGGGCTCGCCGGCCGCGTCTATCTGCGCGATCCGGCCGATACCCTGACGGCAATCCGCGAGCGCGGGGTGGCCGTCCGCAAGGCAATCGTGATCCGGATGCTCGCATCGGGTTTCGGCCGCGCGGCGCACCGCGCCGGCTTCCGGACCAACCTCGGCTTCGCGGGCGTCTCAGCCTTCGGCGCGACGACGCCCTATCGCGACGAATTCCGGCGGTCGCTCCGGGCCCGCGGCCCGCGCCATCTCGTGATGTGCCACCCGGGCATCGCCGACGCGGAACTCGCCGCGCTCGATCCCGTCACCCACGCCCGCGAGGTGGAACTCGCCTACCTCGGCGGCGCCGAGTTCACAGAAGATTTGCTGGCAGCCGGCGTGGTGCTCGCCCGAATGTCGTGAGCCCGCGCGGCAACGATCATCGGGGTTGCTGGATCGTCTCGGCGTTCATCGGGACTATGATGATCTGCCGATCGTCGCCCTTGCCTTTCAGCACGGCCGACAGGGCTTCGAGAGACTTCTGATCGAAATGGGAGGCCTGCCGGACCGAGAGCTGCTTCTGAACGTCCCCGAGTTGGGACGTCAGTTGCCCCATCGATTTGCTCAATCCGTCCAGTTTGTTGTCGAAGCCGACGACACGACCGTCCAGTCCCACGATCGCGACGCGCAAAGCGGCGATTTCACCGGTCAGCTTCTGGTCGGTGGCACCGACCTGTCTGATTCCGTCCTTCTCGCCAGCCTGTAGCGACGAGATCGACTGTCGGATCGCTCCGACGTCGTCCCTCAAACCCGCCGTCGTGGTGGAAAAGATGAGCCACGCGCCGCCGACGAGACCGGCAATACCCACGAGCAATTGAGTCATGCTCAGCTGCACGGTCGTCGAAGCCGAAATCGCGGCGGCAGAGCCAGTGTTGTCAACGTTCGACATCGTCACCGCTCCAGCGCAACCGATGGTAGCCGTAACCAATGTCGCTGACCAGCGGCGAAACGATCACATGGCGATGACTTCCTGGGATCGTACGCCGCCGGCAACGATGAAATTCGGTCGACCGGATGTCAGACCGCTTCGCCGTACAGCTTGTCGACATACTCCCAGTTCACCAGGCTTTCCATGAACGCCTTGAGGTAATCCGGGCGGCGGTTGCGGTAGTCGATGTAGTAGGAATGCTCCCAGACGTCGCAGCCGAGGATCGGCGTCGCGCCGTGGACCAGCGGGCTTTCGCCGTTGGCGGTCTTCATGACGACGATGCGGCCGCCCTGCACCGCCAGCCAGCACCAGCCCGAGCCGAACTGGGTCGCGCCGGCCTGGATGAAGTCTTCCTTCATCTTCTCGACGGAGCCGAGATCCGTCACGATCTGCTTCTCGAGCCGGCCCGGGATCGCGCCACCGCCGTCGGGTTTCATCCAGTGCCAGAAGTGGAGATGGTTGAAGTGCTGGCCGGCGTTGTTGAACAGACCGGCGTTCTTGCCGAACGACCCCTTCACGACCTCTTCGAGGCTCTTGCCCTCGAATTCCGAGCCCTTGAGCAGGTTGTTGCCGTTGTTCACATAGGCGAGGTGATGCTTGTCGTGGTGAAACTCCAGCGTTTCCTTCGACATGTAGGGCTGCAGCGCGTCGTGGGGATAGGGCAGATCTGGCAGGGTGAATGACATCGGCGTTTCCCTCGGTCGCGTGAATGGCGGGCTCGGGCCGCGCCCTGCGGCCCCGGTTCATCTAAGCGCCCGGCCGGCGGACGGCAACCCGGACGCGGCCGGCCGGGTCAAAGCTTGCAAGTTCCCGGGACTTGAAACACAACAGTTTTCGGGCACTGCCAGAGACTTGGTCCGCTTCATGGGTTTGGCCGCCGGCGGGTCGAGGTAGACGTCGAGTCCCGGAGTGCGGATCATGGCTCCCTTCGTGTTCATCTTCGGCCTGATGCTGTCGGCACTCGGCGCGTTCGGCCTGTTCCTCGCGCTCGACCTGATCGGCACCGATCGCGGCAGCGCCTTCCTCGTCGCGGGATCGGTGGCGCTGACGGGCGGGCTGATCATGATGACGCTGGCGTTCGTGCTCGCGCGGCTCAGGCACGTCGTGCTCGCGGTCCAGGATCTGGCCGACCCGGCGCTCTACGTGCAGCCGACGGCCCCACCACAGGCCCTGCCGCAGGCTCTGCCGGACAGCGTGGGGCTGGCGGTCGGGGCCGCGGCGGCAGCGGCCGTCGAGGATCTCGCACCAAAGCAGGAGCCCAGACCGCTCGCCGAGCGCAAGCCGCTCTTCGAGCCCGCGCCGCTGCCCGACGACGTGCCGCGGGACGAGCCCCAGAACTTCGCGTTCGATTTGCCCGATCCCGCTGTCGGCCGTGAGACAGGACCGGCCACAGGACCGCAGGTGCCGCCCGTGACGGCCGGTGAAGCCCTGATGCAACCGGAACCCGCTCCGGCCGAACCGGTTCGCTTCCGCTTCGAGGACGACCGCGACGGCCGGAAACCGGGCGACCACGAGGCGGACGATCAGAATGCCGACGACGATCTGCTCCAGCCCGAGACGCCTCCCGCCCCGCCGCCCCGTGACGACGCGACGGTGGTGATGACCGCCCGCGAAGGTACGATCGACCGCCACGACCTGACGGCGCCAGCCGCCGACCCGGACATGCAGGAGCGGGCGCAGGCGGTCGACCAGTTCCGCCCCGGACCGCGGCCGGACGGGATGCCGCTGCCAGGGTCGGTCATGGCCGAAGCGCCCTATCCGCAGATCGCCGGCGCCCCCGCGATGCCGCTGCCCGCAACGGAGGATGACGCATCCGCAGCAGGCGACGCGCACGAGCCGGCGGACGGTCGCGAGATCATCGGCAGCTATCGCGCAGGCGACCGCTCCTACACCATGTTCGCCGACGGTTCGGTCGAAGCCACGACCAGCACGGGCGTGCACCGATTCCGGTCGCTGGAGGAGCTGAAGCACTTCATCGAGACCGAAGTGACTCAGCCGGCCTGATTCGAACGAATCAGTCATTCCGCTCTTCACTTCGCAAAGAAGCTCGCGCTCCGACGCGGAGCCTGCAACCGGCATCAATCGCCCAAGATGTGATTCCGGCGGAATTTCATGGGCTTGGGCGCCGAATACGGAGGTTCCGGATCGGCTATGCTTTGCGTTGGGGAAAGTCTAGAACAAATCGACTTGCGATGAGAGTTCGCGGCGAGTACGCTTGGCCAGAACTCGAGGAGTGAATCCTGTCGGCAGCCGTATTTGCGACTGTCTCACGCGAAAAAAGTCGAACAAAGCGATATCCCGCTCACGCGATATGCCGCTCCCGATCGAGTGCCTAACCTTGTTTGGTGGACCTTAAAACAATGACCGAAGGCTCGGAGAGCAACCCCTTCATCGAATTGGCGGCGGACATCGTGTCGGCCTACGTCAGCAATAATTCCGTCCCCCTGGCCGATTTGCCCGGCCTCATCAATGACGTGCATGCGGCTCTGACGCGTGTCGGCACCGGTCCGGTGGAAACGCCGGTCGAGCCGCTGAAGCCGGCGGTCGCGCCGAAGAAGTCGATCCTCGCCGATCACCTGATCTGCCTGGAAGACGGAAAGAAGTTCAAGTCGCTGAAGCGTCACCTGCGTACGCAGTACAACATGACGCCGGAGCAGTATCGCGAGAAGTGGGGCCTGCCGCCCGACTATCCGATGGTCGCCCCCAACTATGCCGAAGCGCGCTCGCGGCTGGCGAAAGAAATGGGCCTTGGCCAGAAGCGCCGGCGCAAACCCGTGCGCTGATCGAACGCGCCTGCTGATCGGGTAGACCGTCCGATCGGCGCGTCCACGTTCGCAGCAGCAGGCAACCGATGACGGAGCGGGGCCGACCTCAGGGTCCGCCCCGGCTGCTTCGGATCATTCTATGCCCGGCCGATGTCGCCTGGCCGTGGTGCCACCGTCGTGGCCGTGCGCCGCATGACTTCTGCTGCTACGGGTCGGCATGCTCCGCAACATCCTTTCGGTCGGCGGCTGGACCCTGATCTCGCGGGTGACCGGGCTGGTGCGCGACATGGTTCTGTCGCGCGTCCTCGGCGCCGGCGTTCTGGGCGACGCCTTCACGCTCGCCTTCCGGCTGCCGAACCATTTCCGGGCGATCTTCGGCGAGGGCGCGTTCAACTCGGCGTTCGTGCCGGCCTACACGCGGATCCTGAACGGGGACGGGCTCGCGAGCGCCGGCCTGTTCCATGGCCGCATCCTCACCCTGCTGCTCGGCGCCCAGATCGTGCTGCTCGCGCTGGCCGAATTTCTGATGCCGCAGATCGTCCGCCACGTGCTGGGCTTCTCCGGTCCTCCGGAAGACGTCGCGCGCGTGGTGACGCTGACCCGGATCACCTTCCCATATCTCCTGATGATCACCCTGGTGACGCTTTGGTCCGGCGTCCTGAACGCGGCTGGCCGCTTCGCCCTGCCCGCGGCGGCGCCGGTGCTCCTCAACCTTTCCCTGATCACGGCGCTGGCTTTCTCGGCCCTGTTCGCGAGCGCCGCGCACGCGGCCGCCTGGGGCGTGTTCGCGGCGGGTCTCGCGGAGGCGCTGCTGCTCGGCTGGGCGGTCCGCCGAGCAGGCCTGTTCGTGCCGCCGAGGCTGCCGGCGCGCGACGACCCCGAGCTGTCCCGGTTCTTCAAGGCCTTCCTGCCGGCGACGATCGGTTCGGCGGGCGTGCAGATCGCGATGTTCGCGGACTCGATCATCGCCGCCTCGCTGCCGACGGGGTCGCTCTCCGCGCTCTACTACGCCGATCGCATCTACCAGCTGCCGCTGGGCGTGATCGCCATCGCGGCGGGCACCGTGCTGCTTCCCACCCTCGCCAGCCGGCTGGCGGATGGCGACGAGGCGGGCGCCGGCCGGGCACTCGATCAGGCGGCAGGCCTGACGCTCGCGCTCTCGGCGCCGTTCTGGGTGGCTGCGCTGCTCATTCCCGAGCCGATCATCCGCGCGGTCTTCCTGGGCGGTGCCTTCACGCCCGCGGCAGCGGCGGAGGCCGCGCGCGTGCTGGCCTGCTACGGCGTCGGGCTGATCGCCGCGACCCAGATCCGCTGTGCCGTCGCGCCGTTCTTCGCACGCGGCGACACGCGGACGCCTATGCTGATCTCGCTCGCCACCGTGGCGTTCAACGTCGTGCTGAAGGTGATGTTCGCGGACCGGATCGGCGTCGCGGGTCTCGCTCTCGCGACGGCGCTCGGCGCGACGCTCAACCTCGCCGCGCTGTGTTATGTCGGGGTCGTCCGCGGCTGGATTGCGCCCGGCGGCACCTTCGCGCGCATCGCGCTCGCGACCGCCCTGGCGAGCCTCGCGCTCGGCCTGCTGCTGTACGGGACTGCCGATGCCTTCGGCATGCTCGCACAGCTCGTGCGGCTGTTCCCGGATCAGCTGCACGTGCTGACGCTGGGGCTGGTCGGAGCCTTCGTCTACGGCGTGGTGCTGCTGGGCTCCCTCGCCGTCCTCGGGGTGTCCCTGCGGCATCGGTGACGCCTTGCGCCGATCGACGGCCGACAGGAAAACGGCCAGATCGCAGCGAAATGCCCTCCGAGATCAGCCCGTCCGCTGTGCCGTGCAGTAGGCGTAGGCCGGCCGGAGCGGATATCGCGCCGAGAGATGGGCCAGCCAGTACCGGCACTCCTCGACGGTGCGGAAGCAGTTCTGGAAAGAGCGGAAATCGACCGGACGGCCGATGCCCGCGAACGGGCGGCCGCCGAGGAAGTTCCCCTGGAAACGCTCGATCACCGGGCGCTTGCCGGCGCCGCCGGGGCACGCCGGGCCGACCACCCAGGCCGCAGCGGGCATGGGCACGAGGACCAGCCCAAGACTGGCGAGAAGACCGAAGGTAGCGAGCGATTTCATGGCGGACGTGATCCCGTTGGTGCGTCGCACCATGCCGCGAGCCTGGCGATTCTGTCGAGACTCAGGCGGGGAACAGACCTTCGTAAAGTTCGGCCAGCGGCAGGTCCGCCTCGATCTCCGGTAGCGGAACGATGGCGTCCAGCCCCTCGTATTCGCTTTCGACCCAGACGTCGCCAGCCTCGCGTCGTGAGAGCATGACGCGAGGCGCGTCCGGATCGATCAGCAGGATGAGGTGGATCGCCGGGACGCTCTTGTACTCCCGAACCTTCCGGACCCGGTCGTAAGCCCGGGTCGAGGGCGAGAGCACCTCGGCGACTAGGCGAGGGTCGGAATATTCCTGCTTCGCACCCTTGGGCTCCAACGGTTCGCATTCGACCAGGAAGTCGGGCATCCGGAAATTTCCGTTCGGAATCCGGCATGCCGACTGCCCTACCAGAACGTGGCAGCGCTTGCCCCTGAGCCGCAGGCCGAGCGCCACGACGGCGTTCGCGCACAGGAAGCCGTGCCGGCGGGACGCCGGCGCCATCATCAGGGGCAGACCGTCGACGAGCTCGAACCGCTCCTCGCGGTCGAGCCCGAGCGCGAAGTATTCATCCTCCGTGATCCGCTCGAGGACGCGTTCGGCCATTGGGCCCTCCCGTAACGCCCGCGAGGATACGCCAGCCTGCCTTCGGCGGGAAGCCGCGCGGCAGCGCGGCTTCCCGGGC
>CAZVMY010000035.1:0-12393 GCA_964628955.1 uncultured Methylocystis sp. | reverse complement strand
GCTCGGCAACGAGCATGCCGGCCTGTTCTCGAACGACGACCAGCTCGCGGACCGGCTCGCGGCGGCTGGTCGCGACACTGGTGAGAAGGTCTGGCGTCTCCCTCTCACGGCCGAATACGACAAGATCATCGACTCGAAATTCGCCGACGTGAAGAACAGCGGCGGACGTCACGCCGGCTCGATCACCGCGGCGCAGTTCCTCCAGCGTTTCGTCAACGGCACGCCCTGGGCGCATCTCGACATCGCGGGGACGGGGATGGGTTCGTCGCAAACCGAGATCAACCGCAGCTGGGGCTCTGGCTGGGGCGTGAGGCTGCTCGATCGCCTCGTCCGCGACCATTACGAAGGCTGACCATCACGATCCTGGAAGGTCATCGCGGTAACAGTCATCGGGCTGACACGCGGCTGTAATCGAACGGCCGCCGAGCCGGCCTAGCCTCGGGCGAATCCCGAGGAGCCGCTCCATGAATACCCCCAGCCGCCGTCCGGATCGCCGCGCCGTCGTGGGCGGCCTCGCCGCCGCCACCGCAGCAGGCGCAGGCCTGCCGCGCTTCGCGATCGGCCAGACCGACGACCGTCCCGTCATTACCGTCGCGGTCCAGAAGATCGCCAACTCGAACACGCTGGAGATCGGCTACGAAGCCTCCAACGTCGGTACGCGGCATTATCTCAGCTACAAGGAGCCTCTGATAGGCACCGACTGGACCGGCAATCTCGCCCTCCGGCCTGGGCTCGCCGAAAGCTGGCAGCGAGTCGATGACCGCACCATCGAGCTTGGGCTGCGCCGCGGCGTCAGGTTCCATAACGGCGACGAACTGACGGCCGAGGACGTCGTTTTCAGCTTCGGTCAGGAACGCCTGTTCGGCGTACCGGAGCGACAGGCGACCGGAGCCAATCATCCCAAGCAGCTACCGGCGGCGCTGGTGGCCGGCGCGGCCAGTTCCTTCCCGTCCTTCGAGCGGATGGAGATCGTCGACCGGCATACCGTCCGCTACGTCAACAGGCAGCCGGACGTGACCCTCGAAGGCCGGCTGTCGCTGCGGGTTGGCACCATCATCTCCCGCCGCGCGTTCATGGAAGCCCCGACCTGGCTGGCCTATGCGCGCAAACCCGTCGGTACCGGTCCCTATCAGGTCCGCGAGTTCCGGGCCGACACGAGCCTGATCCTCGACGCCTTCGACGGCTACTGGGGCGAACGGCCGCCGGTGAAGACGATCCGGTTCCTCGAGGTCCCGGAGGTCGCGAGCCGCATCAACGGACTGTTTTCGGGCGAGTACGACTTCGCCTGCGACATCCCGCCGGACCAGATCGCGACGATCGAGGGTAACCCGCGCTACGAGGTGCAAGGGGGCCTGATCACCAACCAGCGCATCCTCGCCTTCGACAAGACCCACCCGCAGCTCGTGGATCCGCGCGTGCGCCGGGCGCTCACCCACGCGATCGACCGGCAGGCGATCGTCGATACGCTCTGGGGCGGCCGCACGAAGGTTTCCAGCGGCATGCAGTTCGAGTTCTTCGACCGCATGTTCATCGAGAACTGGGCGCCGCCCGCGTTCGATCTCGCGGAGGCGCGCCGGCTACTGCGCGAAGCCGGTTACAAGGGCGACCCGATCCCATACCGGCTGCTGAACAACTATTACACCAACCAGACCGCCACCGGTCAGATCCTGACCGAGATGTGGCGCACGGCCGGCATCAACGTCGAGCTCTCGATGAAGGAGAACTGGGGCCAGATCGGCTCGCGCGATACGCCGCGCGGCATCCGTGACTGGTCGACGACGGCCTTCTTCAACGATCCGGTCTCCAACTTCCCGGCGAACTTCGGCGCCAACGGCAGCATGCCGCGCAACAAGGAATGGGAGAACGCCGAGGTCAACGAGGCGATCCGGGTGCTGGAGACGTCGACCGACTGGGACAGGCGCAAGCAGGCTTTCCGCCGCATGCTCGAGATCCTCGAGCGCGAGGATCCCGCGGTCACCGTCCTGCACCATACGGCGAACTTCACGGCGAAGCGCCGCGACATCCGCTGGAAATCGGCCCAGTCCTTCGTCATGGACTTCTCGGCCAGGAACTTCGCGATCGGCCGGTCGTGAGCCGGTCGCAGACCGGTTGACGGCGGGGCGGGGTCTCGACACGGTCGCTGCGTGTCCGAAGTCCTGTTCTATCACCTGCTGCGGCAGCCTCTCGATCAGGTGCTGCCGCAGCTTCTCGAAAAGACGCTGGAGCGTGGCTGGCGGGCCATCGTCTGCTCGGCGTCGGACGAGCGGCTCGCCGCGCTGGACGACCGGCTCTGGACGTACTCGGACGCGAGCTTTCTGCCGCACGGTCTCGCGCGCGACGACCATGCCGAGCGTCAGCCGATCCTCCTGTCGAGCGAACCCTCGACCGTGAACGCCGCCGACGTCTGCTTCCTCCTGGACGGCACGGCCTTCCCGACTGCGTCCTATCGGCGCGTCGTGGTGATGTTCGACGGCAACGACGACGACGCGGTGGCCGCGGCCCGCATCACCTGGAAGGCCGTGAAGGGCGCGGGCCACGAGGCGACTTACTGGCAGCAGGACGAAACCGGCCGCTGGCAGAAAAAAGCGTGAGGCCCGGCGCAGTTTCGCCGCCGTTGGCCAGCACGGTCTGCGCCGACGAGGGAGCCCGACATGATGATCCGGAACCAGACTGGGGCTCTTGCGCTTGCCCTGCTGCTGACGCACCTGCCTCTGCCGGGCTCGGCACAGGCGCCCGCGCCGCAAGCACAGCCGCAGTCCCAGCCACAGGCCCAGACGGCCGCCCCGCCCCGGCGGTCCCTGCCGGCCGCATCGACCACCGAGCACCTCCTCGCGCTCCCCGACCGCCCCGGCGGGCAACTCGCGTTCAGGGCCACCGCCGGCAGCATCGCCATGACCGACGGGGAAGGCCGGATCGATGGCGAGATGGCCTATATCGCCTATGTGCGCCCGCCGGCCGATGGGCGGCAGCGTCCCGTGCTCTTCGCGATGAATGGCGGGCCAGGCTCGGCTTCGGCCTGGGTCCATCTCGGCTTTCTGGGGCCCTGGCGCCTCCCGATGGACGCAGACGCGCTGCGGCCCTCGGCACCGCCGGTTCTCGAGCCCAACCTCGAGACCTGGTTGGACTTCACCGACCTCGTGTTCATCGACCCCATCGGCACCGGGTTCAGCAGGTCCGTCGACGGCGAGGCCCGCGACCAGCGCCAGCAAAGCGCCGAGCGCGGCGGCCGCAACCGGTTCTGGACCCTCGACGGCGACATCGAGTCCATCGCCGAGTTCATCCGGCTCTGGACGAGCGAAAACGGCCGGTTCGCATCGCCGAAGCTGTTCCTCGGCGAAAGCTACGGCGGCTTTCGCGGCCCGCGACTGGCGAACGCGCTGCATGGGCGCGGCGTGGGGCTGGCGAGCCTCATTCTCCTGTCGCCGGTGCTCGATTTCGGGCTGCGTGAGGGCCGCTCGCCGCTCGGCAGCGCGCTGACCTTGCCATCGCTCGCCGCCGCCGCGATCGAGGCGAAAGGTGGCACGCCCGATCGGGCCGCGCTGGCAGAGGCGGAAGCCTATGCCCGCGGCGACTATCTCGTCGACGTGATGCGAGGACCGCGCGACGCCGCAGCGCTTGACCGGATATCGAACCGCGTCGCGGACCTTACGGGCATTCCCGTGACGCAGGTCAAGCGCTACGGCGGCCGTATCGACAGCCGGGTCTACCGGCTGGAGACCAACCGGATCACCGGACGGATCGCCAGCCCCTACGACGTCTCGGTTCTGGGTGCAGCGCCCGATCCGTCGGCGATCATCCCGGACGGACGGGACCCGTTCACGAGTGCTCTGACCGCACCGGTCACCGCCGCGATGCTCGATCTCTACTGGTCGAAGCTCGGCTGGAAACCGTCGGGGACCTACCGCCTCGCCGGCAACGTGCAGGGGAACTGGTTCTCGGGCCAGCGGTTGTCACCGCCCGAATCCGTTGGAGATCTGCGCTCGGCACTCGCGCTCGATCCGCGGCTCGAAGTGCTCGTGGCGCATGGCTTCACTGATACGGTGACGCCGTATTTCGCCAGCCAGCTCGTTGTCGATCAGCTGCCGGCACCGGAGGCGGCGTCGCGCGTGCGGCTGATCGTCTACCCAGGCGGCCATATGTTCTACAACCGCGAGCTCTCGCGGAAGCAGTTCCGCGCGGAGGGACGGGCGCTGGTCGAGCGGGCGGCAGACGGACCCGCGACACGCTGAGCGGCGTCAGGCGACGGCGGCCTCGTAGTCCGAGCTGAGCCGCAGCCACTCCTCCTCAAGGCTGGCGATCCGCGCTGCGAGCGTGGCGCGATCCGCCGACAGCTTCGCGGCCTTGGCCGCGTCGCGGCGGAACGTGTCCGGATCGGCGAGCGCCCGGTCGACGCGCTGGAGCAGGCCGCCGAGCCGTGCGATCTCGGCGTCGAGATCGGCGATGCGGCGCTTCATCGGCACGAGATCCTGCCGACGCTCCGCAGTGGCGCGGCGCTGTTCGCCGCCCTGACGTGGTCCGTCGCCCGCTGCCGGCCGCGCGGCCCGTGCGGGTTCGCCACCGACCACGAGCCGCGCGTAATCGTCGAGGTCGCCCTCGAACGGTCGAACCGTGCCGTCCTTTACGAGCCAGAGCCGTTCGCAGGTGGCATCGATCAGGAACCTGTCGTGCGAGACGATGATGACGGCACCCTCATAATCCGAGATCGCCTCGACGAGCGCGGCCCGCGCGTCGATGTCGAGATGGTTGGTCGGCTCGTCGAGAATCAGGAGATGCGGGCCGTCGAAGGCGGCGAGGCCGAGCAGAAGCCTCGCCTTCTCGCCACCCGACAGCTTCGCGACGACGGTGTCGGCCTTGGCGGCTGGAAATCCGAGCTGCGCCGCGCGCGCGCGGACCTTCGCTTCCGGGGCATCCTGCATGCGGGCGCGCACGAGCGTGACCGGCGTCTCACCCTCGGGCAGTTCGTCGAGCTGGTGTTGGGCGAAGAACGCGACCTTCAGCTTCTCCGAGCGCCGGACGTTCCCCGTCATCGCTTCGAGCCTGCGGCCCAACAGCTTGACGAAGGTGGACTTGCCGTTGCCGTTCGAGCCGAGAAGGCCGATGCGGTCGTCGTTCTCGACGTTGAGGGAGAGGTGGCGCAGCACCGTCCGCTCGCCGTAGCCGACCGACACCCCGTCGAGCGCGATCAACGGCGACGAGAGCTGGCGTTCCGGGCTCGGCAGTCTGAGATCGACCCCGTCCTCGCGGCGCACGAGCGCGACGGGCGAGAGCTTGGCCAGACGCTTGATGCGCGACTGGGCCTGCGTGGCCTTCGACGCCTTGGCACGGAATCGGTCGACGAATGCCTGAAGATGCTTGCGCTCGGCCTCGACCTTCACCGACTCTTTTCGCAGAAGCTCTGCCTTTTCAGCGTATTGCCGCTCGAAGTTCGAGTAGTTTCCGCGATAGAGCGCGAGCCCGCCATTCTCCAGATGGAGAATATGATCGGCCACAACGTCCAGGAAATCCCGATCGTGGCTGATGACGAGCATCGTGTGCGGGTAGCGCGCCAGATAGGTCTGGAGCCAGAGCGCCCCTTCCAGATCGAGATAGTTGGTCGGCTCGTCGAGCAACAGCAGATCGGGCGCCGAGAACAGCACGGCGGCGAGCGCCACCCGCATCCGCCAGCCACCCGAAAAGTCGGAGCAGGGACGATCCTGTGCCTCCGCATCAAAGCCGAGACCATGAAGGATCGCGGCCGCCCGCGCCGGCGCCGCATGGGCGTCGATATCGACAAGCCTCAACTGGATGTCGGCGATCCTCGCCGGATCGGTCGCGCTCTCGGCTTCGGCCAGCAGCGCCGCACGCTCGACGTCCGCCGCGAGCACGAAATCGAGTAGCGATTGCGGACCGCCGGGCGCTTCCTGCTCGACACGTCCGAGCCGCGTGCCACGCGGCATCGTGACGATGCCGTCTTCGGGCGCGATATCGCCGGCGATCAGCCGGAACAGCGTTGTCTTTCCCGTCCCGTTGCGCCCGACGAATCCGACCCGCGCGCCGGTCGGCATCATGGCGCTGCCCTTGTCGAGCAGAAGCCGCGCGCCGAGCCGATAGGTGAGGTCGTTGAGTTGCAGCACGCGGGGGGTCGCTCGCATCAAGGGCGGCGTCGCCGCGCCGGGCAACAGCCATCTAGGCCGTCCCGGACTGGAACGGAAGCGTCGCAGCCATGAAAAAGGCCGCGGATCGCTCCGCGGCCTGGTTCGGGCAGGGTGGCCGGCCTACTCGGCCGCCTCGGACATCGCCGTGCCGGTCGCGAGCGCCCGGCGAACGCCGGCGCCGTAGTCCGGATGGATCTTGTCGAAGAGGGCCAGCTGCCGCTCGAGAATGAAGGCGGGCACGCCGCCCATCGCGGCGGCGATGTTGCCGAACAGCCGTGTCTTCTGGCCGGCGTCGAACAGGTTGAACAACGCGCGGGGCTGGCTGAAGTCGTCGTTGCCCTCGCGGTGGTTGAACCGGTCCATGTCGCCGGAGATCTTCAGCGGCGGTTCCCGGTACTCCGGAGCCTCCTTCGGCCCGTCGAAGGAGTTCGGTTCGTAGTAGGCGTCGGGGTTGGGGTTGTTGGGGAAGAACCGCATCGCACCATCCTTGTGATAGTGGTGCATCGGGCTCTTCGGCGCGTTGACCGGCAGTGCCTCGTAATGTGTGCCGAGCCGATGGCGGTGGGCGTCGGCGTAGCTGAAGATACGCGCCTGCAGCATCTTGTCGGGCGAGAAGCCGATGCCCGGCACCACGTTCGACGGCGAGAAGGCGACCTGCTCGATCTCGGCGAAGTAATTGTCCGGGTTCCGGTTCAGCTCCATCACGCCGATCTCGTGGAGCGGATAGTCGCCGTGCGGCCAGACCTTCGTCAGATCGAAGGGATTGTACGGCGTCTTGTCGGCGTCGAGCTCCGGCATGATCTGGACGCAGACGCGCCATTTCGGGAAATCGCCGCGTTCTATGGCACTGAACAGGTCTTCCTGCGTCGACTCGCGCGTGCTGCCCACGACGGCCGCGGCCTCGGCGTTCGTCCAGTGCTTATGGCCCTGCATGGTCTTGAAGTGGAACTTCACCCAGAAGCGCTCGCCGGCCGCGCTGATAAAGCTGAAGGTGTGCGAGCCGTAGCCGTTGATGTGGCGCACGCCGATCGGAAGCCCGCGGTCGGAGAACAGCGTGGTGATCTGGTGCAGGCTCTCGGGGCTCAGCGACCAGAAATCCCACATGGCTGTCGGCGACCGGAGATTGGTCTTCGGATGCCGCTTCTGCGTGTGGATGAAATCGGGGAACTTGTAGGGATCGCGAACGAAGAACACGGGCGTGTTGTTGCCCACCATGTCCCAGTTGCCTTCCTCGGTGTAGAACTTGACCGCGAAGCCGCGCACGTCGCGCTCGGCATCAGCGGCCCCGGCTTCGCCTGCGACGGTCGAGAACCGCGCGATGACCGGCGTTTCCTTGCCGATCGTGTCGAACAGGCGGGCGCGGCTGTATCTGGTGACGTCCTGCGTGACGCGAAACGTCCCATAGGCGCCCCAGCCCTTGGCGTGGACCGCGCGCTCGGGAATGCGCTCGCGATTCTGGTGCGCCAGCTTCTCGATCAGCTGGTAATCCTGCAGCATCAGCGGCCCGCGCGGGCCCGCGGACAGGGAATTCTGGTTGTCGCCGACCGGTGCGCCGGCCGAGGTGGTCAGGGTCGGGCTCTTCGAAACCATGTGTTCAATCCCCTTCGATCGATCTCGTTCCTTACTAGCCGAGAAGCCGCGGGATGGGAACGCGGCGGATCGGCGCCGGCCTCACGATCGCGAAAACCGTGTGCCGCCCATTCGACTTGATGCCCGGCGGGGGCGCCGCTAAGACCAGCATGACCCGGCCACCGGCCGGTCATCGAAAAGGGCTCCCTCGTGGCGATCGAACGCACGTTTTCCATCATCAAGCCTGACGCGACCGAGCGGAACCTGACGGGCGCCGTCAATGCGATGATCGAGGCTGCGGGGCTGCGCATCGTCGCGCAGAAGCGCATCCGCATGACGCGCGAGCAGGCCGAGACCTTCTACGGGATCCATCGCGAGCGGCCGTTCTTCGGCGAGCTCGTGCAGATGATGACCTCGGCGCCGGTCATCGTCCAGGTCCTTGAAGGTGAAGGCGCGATCCTGCGCTACCGCGAGGTCATGGGCGCCACCAACCCCGAGAATGCCGCGCCCGGCACCATCCGGAAGGCTCACGCGAAGTCGATCGGCGAGAACACGGTGCACGGCTCGGACAGTGCCGACAACGCGGCGACCGAAATCGCCCAGTTCTTCTCCGGTAACGAGATCGTCGGCTGATGCGCCAGGCGCGGCGGTGTCCGTCGTGCTGAGCCTGAACGTCTGGTCGATCTGGGGCCCCTACGCCGCGGTGGCGTTGATCCTCGGCTATCTGCTGGGTTCCGTTCCCTTCGGCCTGATCATCACGCGGCTGGCGGGGACGACCGACATCCCGATCATCGGCTCCGGCAACATCGGCGCGACGAACGTGCTGCGCACGGGCCGGAAGGACCTGGCGGCAGCGACGCTCCTGCTCGATGCGCTGAAGGGAACCGCGGCCGTCGTCGCCGCCGGCTGGCTGATGCCCGGCGCTGGCGTGTTCGCCGGCCTCGGCGCCTTCCTCGGGCATCTGTTCCCGATCTGGCTGGGGTTTCGCGGCGGAAAAGGGGTCGCCACCTTCCTCGGCGTCCTGATCGGGCTGTGGTGGCCGGGGGCGGTCGCATTCGCGGTGCTCTGGCTGGCGACCGCGTACCTGTCGCGATACTCGTCTCTTTCGGCCCTGGTCGCCAGCGCTGCCGTCCCGCCGCTGCTGCTGATCGCGGGCGAGACCGGCGTCGCCGCTCTCTTTTTTGTGCTGACTGTTCTGCTGTGGATCATGCACCGCGCGAACATCCAGCGGCTCGTCGCCGGGACCGAAGGCAGGATCGGCGCATGATCGGGACCGGCAGATGATCGGGCGCGGCACACCGCCTCGGCCGGCGGTGTCCGGCCGGCCGGAGCTGAGCCCGGCGCAGCGGCTCGACTGGCTGCGGCTGATCCGCTCCGAGGGCGTCGGCCCGCGCACCTTCTTCGGCCTCATCAACCGGTTCGGTGGCGCGGGCGCGGCTCTCGAAGCCTTGCCCGCGCTCGCCCGGGCCAAGGCCGGTCGCGACATCCGCGTCGCGACGCGTGCCGAGGTCGAGCGTGAACTCGAGACGGCCGGGCGCTTCGGCGTTTCGTTCGTCGCCCGTGGCGAGTCCGCCTATCCCCAGGCGCTTGCCGTGATTGCCGATCCGCCGCCGCTCATCGCGGTCCGGGGACGGACCGAGGTTCTTTCCCGGCCGATGGTCGCCATCGTCGGCTCGCGAAACGCGTCCGCGGCCGGCCTGCGCATGACGGAGCGCCTCGCGGCGGGGCTCGGCCGCCACGGCCTCGTGATCGCATCGGGCCTCGCCCGCGGCATCGATACCCGCGCTCATCAGGCTGCGCTCCCCACCGGCACCGTTGCCGTCCTCGCGGGTGGTCACGACCGGATTTATCCGCCGGAGAACGCGGCGCTGCTCGAGGAGATCCTGGACGGCGGTGTCGTCGTTTCCGAGATGCCGTTAGGCTGGGAGCCGCGCGGTCGCGACTTTCCGCGCCGCAACCGCATCGTATCCGGCCTTGGGTTCGGGACGATCGTGGTCGAGGCGGCGATCCGGTCGGGGTCGTTGATCACGGCGCGCTTCGCGCTGGAGCAGGGCAGGGAGGTGTTCGCGGTGCCGGGATCGCCGCTCGATCCGCGCGCCGAAGGGACGAACGATCTGATTCGCCAGCGCGCGACGCTTGTGCGCAGCGTCGAGGACGTCATGGAGGTACTCGCACCGATGCTGTCGGAGCCGGCGCCGCCGTCTTCCCACATGGCCGACGGCGCGCCGCCGGACGACGACCGCGAACCGCTCTGGGATGAACTGGACCTGCTCGGAACCGGTGGCGCACCCATGGCTCCGCTCACGCTTCCGTCGGAAACACCCGCCGGCCTCGACGTCGGCAGCCGGCTCCTGGGGCTGCTCGGAACGACGGGCGTCGATCTCGACGAGATCGCCCGCGCCGCGGGCCTGCCGGTCCGCGAAACGCAACTGGCGCTGTTCGAACTGGAGCTTGCGGGGCATGTCGAGCGCCAGGACGGTGGCCGGTTCACGCTGAGCGGCGCCTGAGCCGACCGCCCAGGGAACATCTGGTCGGTCTGCACGTTGACAACCTTCACGACGGACGGAGGCGCGACCGCGCATTCGGCCGTCGCCGATCACAGGAGGTCGACATGAACGTATCGCGGCTTCACCGAGCCTTGGCCATCAGCGTGACGGCGGCCGTACTTGCCACAGTTCAACCCGCCGGGGCCGCTCCGGTGCCGGTTGCGGGTCCGGCCGGGATCTCCGCGCCGGATCACGTGGTCGAGGCGCACCGCCGCAAGTATCGGCATTCGCACCGCCGGGCCGGCGTGGGCGCCGCGGCAGCTCTTGGGGTCCTGGGACTGACTGCGGCCGCTGCCGCAGCTGCGCGCGACCGGGATTACTATGGTGACCGGGGCTACTACCGCGGCAACGGTGGGCCTTATTATGGTCAAGGGTACTACGGGCGCCCCTATTATGCCCGACCCAACTACGGCCGCGGTTACTATGGCAGGGGTTTTGATGGCGGGGACCGGCGCTACGGGATAGGGTCCTATAATAATCAACTTCGTGACCGGCAGTATCGAAACGACTGACGACGTTGTTCAGGCCCCGTTCAAGGGTTTTGCTGCACGACGAGCAGCCGGCAGTGTCCGGCAACAGGAGGATGGGATGACCAAGGGCAATGCGCGGGTGCGTCTGACCGCTGTCGGCGTCGCTGTCGTGCTCGCGCTGGGCACGCCGGCCACGTCCTTCGCTGGTTCGCTTCCGACACAGGGGATTTCCGGGATCCCGCTCGACCGTCCGCTCCTGGACGTTCAGGCCAGACCGAAGGCCAAACAGGTGCGCAAGAAGACGCGCAATCGTAACGCCGCCATCGGCGCTGCGATCGCGATCGGTGTCATTGGCGCGGCTGCTGCGGCAGCCGCCTCGCGCGACCGCGTCATTTATGAGGAAGACGATTACGAGGCCGTTCAGTACGGCGCACCGGTGTATGGGGGATCGTCGTACTATGGTCGCGACTATCCGCGCGGCTATTACGACAACCGGTACGACAACCGTCGGTACCAGGGCTATTACGACCAAGGCAGCTACGGGCGTCAGCGTTATCGCGACGACGAGTATCGGCGTCAGCCGCGTTATGAGCGCCAGGTCCAGCCCCAGCCCCAGCCGCGGTACCAGCCGCAGCAGCCGCAGCCGCGATACGTTCAGCCGGTGCCGCGCAACCTGCCCCAGCCCGTGCCGCCCCAGCTCCGGCCCACCGGACCGGGTTATTCCAACCCCGGTCTGAACGCCGGCGCCGAAGACAAGTGAACCCGGCGCGTCATCCCCCGAGGTGACGCAACCGGTCGAGCACGCCCTGGAGGATATGTGCGGCAGCGGCGGCATCGATGATGGCGCCGCGTTTCGCCCGCGAAAGATCCGCCTCGATCAGCGTCCGCTCCGCGGCGACGGTGGACAGCCGCTCGTCCCAGAACACGACCGGCACGGGCAGCAGCGGCAGCAGATTGCGGACGAACGCCCGCGCAGACTGCGCCCGTGGGCCTTCGCTGCCGTCCATGTTGAGGGGCAGCCCGACGATGACCGCCGCTGCGGCTTCCTCCTGAACCAATTTTCGTAACAGTTCAGCATCGTCCCGAAACTTGCCCCGGCGAATGGTATGCCGGGCACCGGCGAAGCTGCGGCCGAGGTCCGACGCCGCCACACCGATCGTCTTCGTGCCCAGATCGAGGCCGATGAGGCGTGCTTCGCGCGGCAGCAACCCGGCCAGCGCTTCGACGGTGACGACCGATCCCATCTGATCCGCCTTGCTGCATAGGCTCTTGCCCGCGTCGGCGACGTTGCGCCCCCGACTGGGGGTGCTATAGCGCCTGCATATCCCAGCCTCCAGCGGAGCCCCGATGCCCGTCGACGAGTCGACCGTCCGCCGCATTGCGCGTCTCGCCCGCATCGCCGTCACGGACGAGGACGTGCCGCACCTGCAGGGCGAACTCAACGCAATCCTCGGCTTCGTCGAGCAGCTCGGCGAGGTCGACACGACCGGCGTCGAGCCGATGACCTCGGTGACTCCGATGGCCCTCAAGCAGCGCGAGGATGTGGTGGATGACGGCGGCGACGCCGCGCGCGTGCTCGCCAACGCTCCGGCCCGCGAGGCCGATTACTTCGTCGTGCCGAAGGTCGTGGAATGAACGCACTCACTGCCCTGACGCTGGCCGAGGCGCGCGATG
>CAZVMY010000034.1:0-12514 GCA_964628955.1 uncultured Methylocystis sp. | reverse complement strand
ACGTCGCGTAGGACGTCAGCATCTGCACGAAACGCTCGTGCGCCGGCTTGTCGAACCCGAACTGCTTTTCGAGGCTCTTGATGAACTCGGGGTCAAGCCCCTGGGCGCCGCGATAGCGCCCGCCGCCCCCGTCGCTCCCGGGCTGGACGCTGGACGGCCCCGCCAGATCGCCGCCCGATCCGCCACCGATCCGCGACGCCGGATCGGCATTGTTGCCCTGAAGCTGCGCTAGGACACGCTCGACCGGGCCGCCCGGCGCGAACTGCACGATCGCGAACGAAATCAGCATGATGCCGAAGATCGTCGGGATCATCAGCAGGATACGGCGGGCGATATAGGCGATCATACGTGACCGGAGTCCTTGGCGGTGATGCTAGAGGCCGATTCGCTTTGCCTTCGCGTCGTCGTACCACCACGTGAGCGGAGCGCCGCGGTCGTATTTCGGCTTGGTCGCCGGGCGGCCGAAGACGTCCCAGTAGGCGATCCAGTGGCTGCCCTTGCTCCACATCGGAATCCAGATCCTGTGCGATCGCAGGATCCGGTCGAGCGCCGTGCAGGCCGTCGCGAGTTCCGCCCGCGAGCCCGCATCCGCGATGACGGCGAGGAGCGCGTCGAGAGCCGGATCGGCGATGCCCGAGATGTTGCGGCTGCCGCGCGTCCGCGCCGCTTCCGAGCCGTAGATCAGCCGCAGGCCATCGCCCGGCGTCGGAGAGGTCGAGTAGCGGCGGCTCACCATGTCGTAGTCGAAATCGTCGAGGCGCCGCTGGAACTGGGCAGGATCGACGGTGCGCTTCGTGCCCTCGATCCCGAGCAGCCTCAGGTTCTTGATCAGGCCATCGGTGTGCGGGTGCAGCCCGGGATCGAAGTCGAGGAACTCGATCTGGAACGGCTGTCCGCCGGGTAGCCGCAGCCCGTCGCCCTCGCGCCGGCAGCCGGCCTCGCGCAGAAGCTCGCCCGCACGACGCAGCAGCGCGCGATCCTGGCCGCTCCGGTCGCTGACCGGCGGGCGCCACGGCTCGCCGAACACCTCGTCCGGCACCTTGCCCCGCCACGGGTCGAGCAACGCGCGTTCGGCCGCAGACGGCGGCCCCTTCGCGGCCATGTCGGTGTTCTGGAAGAACGACCACGTGCGCTCGTAGGCGCCGTACATCAGCGTCTGGTTGGTCCATTCGAAGTCGAAGGCGAGGCTGAGCGCCTCGCGCACGCGGCGATCGGCGAATTGCGGCCGGCGAAGGTTCATGAACCAGCCCTGCGTGCCGGACGGCGTGTCGTCGGGAAGCACCTCGCGCTTGACGCGGCCGTCCTGAAAGGCGGGAAAATCGTAGCGCGTCGCCCAGACGCGCGAGGTGAACTCCTCGCGGAAGGTGAAGGCCCGGGCCTTGAAGCCCTCGAAGGCCACCTCGCGGTCGCGGAAATACTCGAACCGGATGCGGTCGAAGTTCCACTGGCCGCGGGTGACGGGCAGGTCCCGGCCCCAGTAGTCGGCAACCCGCTCGAACTCGTTGAACCGGCCCTGCTCGAAGCGGCCGAGCCGGTACGGTCCGGATGCCAGCGGCGGGACCAGTGTGGTCTCGTCGAACGCATGGCTCGCGTAGAACGCCTTCGACAGGACCGGCAGGGCGGCAATCGTGAGGATCAGTTCCCGCGAATGACCCTCGCCGAGCCGCACCGTGACCACGTCGTCGGCGTCGGCGACCGCCGCGTCCATCTGCCGGATCGCCTGGCTGATCAGCGGATGGCCCTTGGCTTTCAGCGTCTCCAGCGACCAGGCGACGTCGTTGGCGGTCAGCGGCGTGCCGTCGTGCCAGCGCGCCTCGTGCCGCAGGCGAAAGCGATAGGTCCGGCCGCCATCCTCGATCAGCACCCGGTCCGCGACGAGGCCGTAGAGCGCATCGGGCTCGTCGAGCGCGCGAACCATCAGCGTGTCGAACGTCAGTTCCATCCCCTGAGCGCCGTCGCCCCGGAGGATGAACATGTTGAGCGAGTTGAACGTGTTGAAGTTCTGGTTGTAGGCGACCCGCGACGCCTGGTTGGAGAAGGCTCCGCCCTTGGGCGCGGCCGGGTTCACGTAGTCGAAATGCAGGAACCCGGCCGGGTACTTCAGCTCGCCGAAGGTCGAGAGCCCATGCGTCGCGCGCTCCCAGGCCAGCGCGAGGGCCGGCTTCGGCAGCGCCGGGGCCGCCGCGGCGGCAAGGCCGCCGGCGACGACATGGCGGCGGTCCATCGTGCGCCCGCTCATCGCCGTTCGCCCACGCGTGCCGCCTTCGTCTCGTCGTACCACCAGATCGTCGGGAACGCCGAGGCTGCGTATTCCGGCATTCGCTCCGGCCGGCTGAACCGGTCCCAGCGCAGCGTGCGCTGCTTGCCCGACGTCCATTGCGGCACCACGAGGTGATGCGCCAGCAGGACGCGGTCGAGGGCTTTCGTCGCCGCGACCAGTTCCTCCCGGTCGGCGGCGAAGATCACCTTGTCGATCAGCGCGTCGATGCCGGCATCCTTGATGCCGATCGTATTCTGCGAGCCCTGACGGTCCGCCGCGGCCGAGCCCCAGAACTCGCGCTGCTCGTTGCCGGGTGATGCGGACTGGGCCCACAAATCGGTGATCATGTCGAAGTCGAAGCTGCGCTTGCGGTTCTGGAACTGCACGTCGTCGACGCGGCGCAGGTTGACCGTGATGCCGAGCCGCTCGAGCGCCGGCTTGTACGACGTGATGACGCGCTCGAAGTTGGGGTCCTCGAACAGGAACTCGACGGTCAGCGGTTCGCCCGTCCTGCGCGAGACCAGCCGCCGGTCCTTAAGTTCCCAGCCGGCCTGGTTCAGGAGGCGCAGCGCCTCGCGCAGGTTGGCGCGGTTCGCCTCCGGCGTCCCGCCGACCGGATTGGCATAGGGCGTCGTGAAGACCTCCGGCGGAATCTTGTCGCGGACGCTCTCGAGGATCGCCCGTTCGCGCCCCTCGGGCAGTCCGGACGACGCCAGATCGAGGCCCTTGAAGTAGCTGTCCACCCGCTCGTAGAGACCGAAGAACAAATTCTTGTTGGCCTCCTCGAAATCGAAGGCGAGGTTGAACGCCTTGCGCACGCCGATGTCCTGGAACTTCTCGCGCCGCAGGTTCAGCACGAAGGCCTGCATCACACCGAGGCTGCGATAGGGAAACTCCTCGCGGACGATCTTGCCGTCCCGCGCTGCCGGGAAGTCATAGGCCGTCGACCAGGCACGCGCGCTGTTCTCGGCACGGAAGTCGATCCTGTCGCCCTTGAACGCCTCGATCAGCACGGTGGGATCGCGGAAGTACTCGTAACGAAGCTCGTCGAAGTTGTTGCTGCCGATCTGGGTCGGCAGCCTCGCGCCCCAATGGTCCCGCACGCGCTCCATCACGAGCGATCGGCCCGTGTCGAACGACTTCACCTTGTAAGGACCCGAGCCGAGCGGCGGTTCCAGCGTGGTCTGTGCGATGTCGCGCTTGCGCCCCTGTGCGTCGGTGCCCTCCCACCAGTGCTTCGGAAGTACGGTGAGCTGGCCGACGATCTGGGGCAGTTCGCGGTTGTTCTTCACGTCGAAGCTGAACGTCACCTCGTGCTCGCCGGTCTGTTCGACCTTCACGACGTTGAGGTAATACTTGTTGTATTGCGGGCTCAGCGTTTTCCACGCCTCCATCGAGAAGATCACGTCGCCGGGCGTGACCGGCCGGCCGTCGTGCCAGCGGGCATTCGGGTTCAGCCGGTACGTCACCGACGAGTAGTCGTCGGGGTACCGCAGCGCCTCGGCGAGTTCGCCGTAGTAGGTCGAGACCTCGTCCTGGGCGCTGGCCATGAGCTGCTCGTAAGCGGCACCGACGCCGCCTGCAACCTGACCCTTCACGCCGGCGACCACGATGTTGAAGCTGTCGAAGGTGCCGGGCACGCCGAGCCGGACGACGCCGCCCTTCGGCGCGTCGGGATTGACGTAGTCGAACCGTTCGAAGCCTCGCGGGTACTTGAGATCGCCGAGCAGGGCTGAGCCATGCCGCCAGCCGTCCTCTGCGGCGGCCATCGACGAGGCGCCGACAACCAGAGCCGAGGCGAGCAAGGTTCGGAGAGCGAGGCGGATCGTCATGCGGCCTCCGTCAATTGCGACGCGCGGTGGCGTCATCTTGTCCCTGCACCCGTTATGCCAGATCGGCCGCAGGTTTCCACTCGCGGCTTACCGCCGCGTATCGGAGACGACCCCGGCGTCTCCCGACCACCACCACAGTGACGGGAACGCCGCCGCTCCGTAGCGCGGCATGACCTTGGGATGGGTGATCCGCTTCCAGTAGGCCGCATACTCGGTACGCTCGGTCCATAACGGGACGACATAGTGGCCGTTGCGCAGCAGCCGGTCGAGCAGGCGCCCCGCCGCGATCCGGGCATCGTCGTCGGGCGCCTCGACGAAGCGTTCGACGACGCGGTCGATGGCTGGATCGCTGATTCCCGGCAGGTTGTGGGTGCCGGGCGTGCCGGCGGACGTCGAGTTCCAGTATTCGCGCTGTTCCGCGCCGGGTGAGTGGGACTGGGCCCAGCTGTGTACCGCCAGATCGAAATCGAAGCTCCGCACCCGGTTCTGGTACTGCACGTCGTCGACGAGACGGAACCGGACGACGATCCCGAGCTTCTCAAGCGCCGCGATGTAATTCGCGAGGTACCGCTCGGCGGCGGCATCCTGGACGAGGAGCTCGATCACCACGGCGCGACCCCCGGCATCGACCAGCCGGTCGCCGGACAGGCGGTATCCCGCCTCGCGCAGGAGACCCAGCGCAACGCGCAGCCGCCGTCTTCCTGCATCACCGGTCGATGCCGGGTTTGCCATGGGCAGGGGATCGAGCGGTGCGCCCAGCTTCGCCGCTAGGGCGCGTTCGCCGTCGCCCGGCGGATCGGTCGCCGCGAATGCCGTCGAGGGAAAGAAGCTGGCGCCGGGCTCGAGCAGCCCGTGGAACGCCAACCGGTTCATCTGTTCGAAGTCGAATGCGATGGCGAGCGCGCGCCGGAACCCGGGGTCCCTGAGCGGGCCGCGCCTCATGTTGAAGGCCAGCGCCCTGAGAATGCCGAACCGTTCGATGGGGAACGTCTCGCGCAGCATCGAGCCGTCGCGCGTGGCCGCCAGATCATAGCCGGTCGCCCAGCGCTTGAGATCGAGTTCGCGGCGGAAGTCGAGCCGGCCGGCGCGGAACGCCTCGAACAGGACCGTATCGTCGCGGAACATCTCCACCGTCAGACCATCGAAGTTCTCGGTGCCCCGGCGCAGTGGGACTGCCGCTCCCCAGTAGTCGCGCACGCGCTCGAAGGTGACCGAGCGGCCCGGCTCGAACGCCGCGACCCGGTATGGTCCCGAGCCCAACGGCGGCTCCAGCGTGGTCTGCTGGACGTCGCGCGGCATGCCCGCCGCGTCGCGCCCGGTCCACCAGTGCTTCGGCAGGATGACGAGTTCGCCCACGACGAACGGCAGAATCCGCGAATGGCGGACCCCGAACAGGAACGTGACGTCGCGCTCGCCGGTCTGCCGCGCCTCGACGACGTCGCGGTAGTAACGGTTGAACTGCGCGCTCATCGTCTTCAGCGTCTCGAACGAGAAGATGACGTCCTCCGGCGTGACCGGCCGGCCGTCGTGCCAGCGGGCCCCGGCACGAATGCGGAAGGTCGCCGAGGAGATGTCGTCAGGGACGACGACGTGTTCGGCGAGCAGCCCGTACTGCGTCGCCGGTTCGTCGAGGGAGACGCCCATGAGCGGCTCGAACAGGTTGAAGACGAAGGGCGCGATGTTGCCCTTCACGCCGGCGAGCGCGATGTTGAAACTGTCGAAGGTGCCCAGCGCGCCGACCCGGACGTGCCCGCCCGTCCGGGCGCTGGGGTCGGCATAGTCGGTCGCCGCGAAGCCGACCGGATATTTCGGGACGCCGACCAGGGCATAGGCATGCCGAATGGTTTCCGCACCGATGGCGGGCGAGAGGACCGCCGTCACCAACCCGAGCGCCAGCGCCAGCCGCGCGATCACGACATTCAAACGGGTCACCATGGCTCGGCCACATGCTGGCCCGGCGAGGGCCGCCGGACCGGAACGCGATGAAACCCGATCAAACCCGATGCCGGCGTCAAGTCACGCTTTCGTAGAGCCTGAGCCGCCGGCTCAGTTGGGGAGCGGCGCAGGCGTGTCGGCGAGCGTCCGCAGATAGGCGATAAGGTCCGCCCGCTCCCTGGGGTTCGCGATTCCGGCGAACGCCATCTTCGTGCCGGGCACATAGCCCCGCGGATTGGCGACGAACTGGTCGAGACTCTCGTACGTCCAGGCTTCGCCCTTCTTGCCCAGTTCCGCCAGGGGACCCGAGTAGGCGTAGCCTGGATGCGCGGCCTTCGGGCGCTGGACCACCGACCAGAGCGCAGGTCCGATGCCGGACGCACCACCCTTGGCGACGCTGTGACAGGCGGCGCATTTTTTGAACGCCGCCTCGCCCCTGGATGTCTCTGCAGACGCGAGACGGACCGCGATCGGCTCGGCGGCGGGCGCGGCGGCCGGCGCCGCGGCAGCGACCGGTTCCGGCTTCGGCAGGTCGTAGCCGGCCGTGGCAGGCGTCCCGGAATGGACCAGCAATTCGGCCAGGAAGCCCGTGCCCATGACGAACAGAAGCGCGCCGAGCACCGCGCCGGCGATCTTGTTCAGCTCGAACGAGTCCATGTCTGGCCGTCTCCAGGGCAGGGCGGGCTGGCAGCCGCGCTTTTCGACCGATCGGTCACGTTAAAGACCCGGCGGGCGCGCAAGGCCAACTCCCCCGGAGCGCGGTCAGATAGCCGCTTTGCCGCGCGGCGCGCAACCCGTATAAGCCGGCCATCCTTGCTACTTTTTGCCCCGGCGGGGGCATTTTCCTCCGAAAGCGCCGCTATGTCCGATCCGCTCGTCGTCATCCCCGCGCGCATGGCGGCGACGCGTCTCCCCGGCAAGCCGCTGGCCGAGATCGGCGGGCTGCCGATGATCGTGCAGGTCTGGCGTCGCGCCGTGGAGGCGGGGGTCGGGCCGGTTCTCGTCGCGACGGACGACCGGCGCATCACGGCCGCGATCGAGGCGCATGGCGGCCGCGCCGTGCTGACCGACCCCGATCATCCGTCCGGGAGCGACAGGATCGACGAGGCCGTGCGCAAGGCCGATCCCGACGGCCGCCACGACGTCATCGTCAACGTCCAGGGCGACCTGCCGACGATCGAGCCGGCGTCGGTCCGGGCGGCGCTGCTGCCGCTCGCCGACCGGGCGGTGGACATCGCGACGATCTGCGCCGTGATCACGCGGGACGAGGAGAAGACGGCGCCCAGCGTGGTCAAGCTGGTGGGCAGCCCCGTCGGACCCGGCCGGCTGCGCTGCCTCTATTTCACGCGCGCGACCGCGCCTGCGGGCGAGGGGCCGCTTCTGCATCACATCGGCCTCTATGCCTACCGGCGGAAGGCGCTCGAGCGGTTCGTGGCGCTGCCGCCCTCGCATCTGGAACGGCGCGAGAAGCTGGAACAGCTCCGGGCGGTCGAAGCCGGCATGCGCATCGACGCGATGATCGTCGACGCGGTACCGCTCGGCGTGGACACGCCCGAGGATCTCGACCGCGCGCGGCGGCTCGTCGCCCGTACCGGAATGGCCTGAGGAAGACGTCATGAGCCCGCAACGCATCGCATTCCAGGGCGAACCCGGCGCCAACTCGCACATCATGTGCGCCGACGCCTATCCCGGCTGGGAACCCCTGCCCTGCCCGACGTTCGAAGACGCCTTCGCGGCCGTGCAGGACGGCAGCGCCGAACTCGCGATGATCCCGATCGAGAACTCGATCGCCGGCCGCGTCGCGGACATCCATCATCTCCTGCCGACCTCCGGCCTGAACATCGTCGGCGAGCATTTCCTGCCGATCCACTTCCAGCTCATGACCGTGCCGTCGGGTGACCTCGGCACGATCCAGTCCGTGCACAGCCACGTCCACGCGCTGGGCCAGTGCCGCAAGATCATCCGCAAGCTCGGACTGACCGCGGTCGTGGCCGGCGACACCGCGGGCTCGGCCCGGCAGGTCGCCGAATGGAACGACCCGACGCGGGCCTCGCTCGCGCCGCGCATGGCGGCGCCGATCTATGGCCTGAAGATCCTCGCCGAGGACGTCGAGGACGAGGCCTACAACACGACCCGCTTCATCGTGCTGTCGAAGACGCCATTCGTCACCGAGCCCGGCAACGGTCCGGTCGTGACGAGTTTCGTGTTTCGTGTCCGCAACGTACCGGCCGCCCTCTACAAGGCGATGGGCGGGTTCGCGACCAACGGCGTCAACATGACCAAGCTCGAGAGCTACATGGTCGGCGGACATTTCACCGCGACGCAGTTCTACGCCGAAGTCGACGGCCATCCCGGTGACCGTCCGCTCAAGCTGGCGCTGGAGGAACTCGCCTTCTTCTCGCGGGAACTGCGCGTGATCGGCGTCTACCCGGCCTCGCCGTTTCGCGCCGCCAACCTCCCGGCCGAATGAGCCGGTGGCTCCCGAGGCGGCTGGCGGCAAACATCAGCTTGACAGCAAACATCGTATCATTCGATGGTCGTTCGTAATGATACAGAAATCCGTCCATGAAGGCGCCGTCAGCGCCCTCGCGGAATGGATCGTGGGAGGAAGACAGGTTGCCGGTTCGTCGTTGCCGACGGAGCCGGAGATCTGCGCCAGGCTCGGCATTTCCCGCACGGTCGTTCGCGAGGCGGTCAAGACGCTCGCGGCCAAGGGGCTCGTCACCTCGGGACCGCGCGTCGGTACGCGCGTGCGGCCCGCGGCGCAGTGGAATCTCTACGATCCCGACGTGATCCGCTGGCGGCTGGCCGCCGGCGTCGATCGCACCTTCGTGCGCGACGTGATCGAACTGCGGCTCGCGATCGAGCCGGCCGCAGCGGGGCTCGCGGCCATCCGTGCCGGCGAGGCCGATCGTGCCGCGCTCGCCGCGGCGCTGGACGCGATGGACGCGAGTCTGACCGGTCGCAGCTCGTATCTGGACGCGGATCTGGCCTTTCACCGCGCGGTACTCCAGGCGACGCACAACCAGTTCCTGATCGGCATCGGCCCGCTGGTCGAGGCGATCCTGCGGGTCTCGTTCGCCTCCTCGGTCAAGAGCCGCGAGAGCGCGCGGTCGTCGCTGCCGCTGCACCGCGGGGTGATGGACAGGATCGCTAGCGGCGCGGCGGATGCCGCCGAGGCCGCGATGCGCGAACTGATCGAGCGCGCGCGGGCCGACATCGAAGCCGACGTCCCGCCTGACGATTTCGTGGAAGGGCTCGGCCAGTGAACCGGCACGTTCGATGATCTGGCGCCGCATCGAGGGCACCTTCTTCCGCCTGCTCGAGGGGCTTCTGGTCCTGCTCCTCTCGGGCATGGTCGTGATGGTGTTCGGCAACGTGATGCTGCGCTGGCAGGGCGACGCCTTTGGCGCGCTGGGCATCCCGGCGCCGCTGCCCGGCGGCATCGACGTCTCCGAGGAACTGTCGCGCTTCTTCTTCGTCTGGCTCACCTTCATCGGGGCGGTCGTGGTGATGCGCGAGGGGGCGCACCTGGGTGTCGATGCGCTGGTCCGGGTGCTCGGCGACCGGGGACGGCTCGTCTGCATGGTCGCGAGCGACGTGCTGATGCTCGGCTGCTGCATCATCTTCTTCGTCGGCACGTGGCGGCAGGCGCCGGTCAACCTCTCGAACATCGCGCCCGTCACCGGCATCTCGAGCATCTGGGTGTTCGGGGTCGGATTCTTCACCAGCTTCGGCATCGGCGTCATGGTCGCGGCGCGTCTGCTCAGGGCGCTCACGGGACGGCTCCATCCGGGCGAACTGGACCTGTTCGCCGGGGCAGGCAACGAGGCGCAGGCGCTGAAGGAACGGCTCGAATGACCGTTCTCGTCTTCCTCGTTTCGCTCTGCGGCGCCATGGCGCTCGGCATGCCGGTCGCCTTCGCGCTGATCGTCTGCGGCGTCGCCCTGATGACGTTCATGGGCATCTTCGACACCCAGATCATCGCGCAGAAGATGCTGGACGGCGCGGACAGTTTCATCCTGCTCGCGATCCCCTTCTTCGTGCTCGCCGGGGAACTGATGAACGCCGGCGGGCTGTCGCGCCGGATCGTCAATTTCGCGCTGGCCTGGATCGGCCATTTCCACGGAGGGCTCGGCTATGTCGCGATCATCGCCGCGATCATCCTGGCGTCGCTGTCGGGTTCGGCCGCGGCCGATACGGCGGCGCTCGCGGCCATCCTGATCCCGATGATGCGGCAGGCCGGCTACGACGTTCCCCGGTCAGCGGGGCTGATCGCGGCGGGCGGCATCATTGCGCCGGTCATCCCGCCGTCGATCGGTTTCGTGGTGTTCGGCGTCGCCGCCAACGTCTCGATCCCGCAGTTGTTCGTCGCGGGGCTTTTCCCCGGCATCCTGATGGGGCTCGCGCTCGTCGTGGCCTGGGCGATCGTCTCGCGGCGCGAGGCCCTCGTCCCCGTCCCGCGCCAGAGCATGCGCCAACGGCTGCAGGCGACGCGCGACGGGATGTTCGCGCTGGTCATGCCGGCCTTCATCCTCGGCTCGATCCGCTTCGGCTTCGCCACGCCGACCGAAGCGGCGGTGGTCGCCGTCGTCTATTCGGCGCTGATCGGCATGTTCGTCTACCGCGAGCTCAAGATATCGCATCTCTACGGCGTGCTGCTGAGCTCTGCGAAGCTGACCGCGATGATCATGTTTCTCGTCGCGGCGGCGCTGATCTCGTCATGGCTGATCACCTCGGCCAACATCCCCGGTGAGATCGGCCGTTTGCTCGAGCCGTTCATGGGCAACAAGACGCTGCTGATCATCCTCATGATGATGCTGGTGCTCGTCGTCGGCACCGCGCTCGACTTCACGCCCACGGTCCTGATCCTGACCCCGGTCCTGATGCCGATCGTCAAGCAGGCCGGCATCGACCCGATCTATTTCGGCGTTCTGTTCATCATCAACAACGCCATCGGGCTTATCACGCCGCCAGTCGGAATCGTGCTCAACGTCGTGTCCGGCGTGGCGAAGGTCTCCATGACCGACGTCATCCGCGGCGTGAACCCGTTCCTGATCGCGCAGGTCATCGTGTTGGCGCTTCTCATCGCCATACCTGACCTCGTGATCACCCCGTTCCGGTTCCTGATGGGCCGGTAGCCGCCGAAGAAACGAACCAAGGAGGAAAGACCATGAAGAAGACCCTCGCTCTCGCCGCGGCCACGCTGGCCGCGACCTTTATCGCCGGCCAGGCCTCGGCCCAGATCGCCGAGCGCACCATCCGCGTCTCGAACGGCATCAACCAGGACCATCCCGTCGGCAACGGTGTGGCGAAGATGACCGCCTGCATGGCCGAGAAGTCCGGCGGCAAGATGAAGCTCCAGGCCTTCTGGGGCGGCGCGCTCGGCGGCGACCTCCAGGCGACGCAGTCGCTGCGTTCGGGCACGCAGGAGATGGTCGTCACCTCGTCCTCTCCACTGATCGGGATTCTTCCGGATCTCGGCGTGTTCGACCTGCCGTTCCTGTTCGCCAATGCCAAGGAAGCCGACGCCGTGCTCGATGGCGAGTTCGGCAAGTACATCGCCGACAAGCTGCCGTCCGTCGGCCTGGTCAACCTGTCCTACTGGGAAAACGGGTTCCGCAATCTGACCAACTCGAAGAAGCCGGTGACCAAGGTCGAGGATTTCCCCGGCCTCAAGGTCCGCGTCATGCAGAACAACGTCTTCCTCGACACCTTCAAGACGGTCGGTGCCACCGCGGTGCCGATGGCCTTCCAGGAGGTGCTGGGCGCGCTCGAGACCCGCGCGATCGACGGGCAGGAAAATCCCTTCGTCACGATCGACACCTCGAAGATGTACGAGGTTCAGAAGTACCTCTCCGTGACGAACCACGCCTACACGCCGTTCCTCGTGCTCTATTCCAAGCCGCTGTGGGACAAGCTGTCGGCCGAGGAACAGAAGATCCTGACCGACTGCTCGATCGTCGGGCGTGACGAGCAGCGCAGCGTGTCGCGGACGCTGTCCGGCAAGTCGCTGGAAAACCTGAAGGCCAAGGGCATGCAGATCAACGAGATCGCCGCCGACGAGGTGAAGCGCATGCGCGAGGCCGTGAAGCCCGTCTACGAACGGCACGCCGGCACGATCGGCAAGGAGACGGTCGACCGCATGAACGCGGCGCTCGCGAAGGTGCGCGGGACGAACTGAGGGAGGCAGCGGTCGGCGACTGGCAGTCGGCAGTCGGCAGTCGGCAGTCGGCAGTCGGAAAGACTGCGCTGCCGACCGACTTCCTCTCCCCCGACGGGGGAGAGGTGAGGTGAGGGGTGGGTCAGGGTAGGCATCTCACGCGAGGCCGGCGCCCCTCACCCTGCCCTCTCCCCGCCTTGCGGGGAGAGGTGGAGCCTCGTTCTGCCGACACCCTCCCCGACTGCCGACTGCCGACTGCCTACTCGCTACTGCCTGCTCCCTACTCCCCGCTCCCCAACCCCCACCACCCATGAAAATCACCCG
>CAZVMY010000033.1:7677-13074 GCA_964628955.1 uncultured Methylocystis sp. | reverse complement strand
TGATCGGCCTGCCCGGCGACCGCAGCCAGATGATCCAGGGCGTTCTCAACATCAACGGCCAGCCGGTGCGCGAGGAAGTGATCGGCGCGACCGAGGTCGACCTCGGCGCCGGTTACCGTGGTCAGGCGACCGCCTATTTCGAGACGCTCCCGAACGGTGTCCGGCACCGGATCCACAAGATGAGCAACGGCCGCGGCGTCTTCAACAACACGCCGGTCTATCAGGTGCCGTCCGGCCATTTCTTCATGATGGGCGACAACCGCGACAACTCGACCGACAGCCGCGACCTTTCGAGCGCGGGCGTCGGCTACGTGCCGTTCGAGAATTTCGTCGGACGGGCCGAAGTCATCTTCTTCTCGATCGCGGACGGTTCGCCGGGATGGGCTTTCTGGCAATGGCCCTGGACGCTGCGCTGGGACCGGCTGCTGCAGCGGGTCCGTTGATGCAGGCGCGGCGCGATCTCGCCGGGCTCGAGCTCAGGCTCGGACACCGGTTCGAGGATCGCGGCAAGCTCGAACAGGCACTGCTGCACGTCAGCGCCGCGAAGGGCCCGGAGCCGCGGCTCGCGAGCTATCAGCGCCTGGAGTTTTTGGGCGACCGGGTGCTAGGCCTCATCGTGTCGGAAATGCTCTGTGAAGCCTTCCCCAGGGCGGAGGAAGGCGAACTCTCGGTGCGTCTGGCGGAACTGGTGCGCCGCGAGACCTGCGCGGAGATCGCCATCGGATGGGACGTCGGACCGAGCATTCGGCTGGGGGCCGGAGAGGCGCAATCCGGCGGCCGCCGCAAGGCTGCGATCCTCGGCGACGTCTGCGAGGCGCTGATCGGCGCGGTCTTCCTCGACGCAGGATTCGCTGCCGCGCGCGAGGTCGTCAGGTGCGCGTGGGCCGACCGCCTGGAGCGTCCGGCCGCAGGCCGGCGCGATGCCAAGACCAGGCTTCAGGAATGGGCGCAGGCGCAGGGGCTGCCGGTGCCCGTCTACCGCGAGGTATCGAGGAGCGGGCCGGAGCACAGTCTCGCTTTCGTCATTGCGGTCGCGATCGAGGGCGCCGGTTCGGCTGAGGGCGGCGGCCGGTCCAAGCGCGATGCCGAACAGGCGGCCGCGCGCATGCTGCTCGACAGCCTGACCGAGGTGAACGCGGCATGACGGTCGACCACTCCACCCGGTGCGGCTTCGTCGCCCTGATCGGTGCGCCCAATGCCGGGAAATCGACGCTGATCAACGCGCTCGTCGGCTCCAAGGTCTCGATCGTCTCGCGCAAGGTGCAGACGACGCGCACGCAGGTGCGCGGCATTGCCCTGGAGGGCCGGACGCAGCTCATCTTCGTCGATACGCCCGGCATCTTCCAGCCGAAGCGGCGCCTCGACCGCGCCATGGTCACGAGCGCCTGGGGTGGCGCGACCGACGCCGACCTGGTCTGCCTGCTCGTCGACGTCCGCAAGGCCGACGATGACGAGACGCTGGCGATCTTCGAGAAGCTCGCCGTCGTCCGTCAGCCGAAGGCGCTGGTGCTCAACAAGGTCGACACGATCGAAAAGGAAAAACTGATCGCGATCGCTTCGGCGCTGAACGGCCGCGCCGCCTTCGAGGCGACGTTCATGGTCGCAGCGCTGTCGGGCTACGGTGTGCCGGACATCGCGCACTGGCTGGCCGACCGCGTGCCGCCCGGCCCGTGGCTCTACCCGGAGGACCAGATGTCGGACGCGCCGCTGCGCTTCCTCGCAGCAGAGATCACGCGCGAGAAGATGTTCGAGCGGCTGCACGACGAGTTGCCCTATCGCTCGACCGTCGAGACGGAGGCCTGGGAGACGTTCAAGGACGGCTCGGTGAAGATTTCCCAGACGATCTACGTCGAGCGCGAGGGTCAGCGGAAGATCGTGCTCGGCGAGAAGGGCGCGACCATCCGGTCGATCGGCACCGCCGCGCGCAAGGAGATCACCGAGATCGCCGAGACGAAGGTCCACCTCTTCCTGTTCGTGAAGGTGCGCGAGAACTGGGCCGACGATCCCGAGCGCTACCGCGAGATGGGTCTGGAGTTTCCCGGCCGCTGAGATGGCGCCTCTCGTCAGGGTACGTCACTGGGCCAGCGGCGTGAAGCGGGACGTCGTCGCGCTCTGGATTGGAGCGCGCGATCCGCGGGTCCCCTCGCTCGCCAAGCTGGTCGCGGCCGTGGTCGCCGCTTATGCGCTGTCCCCGATCGACCTCATTCCGGATTTCATTCCCGTCCTCGGCTATCTGGATGACCTCGTCCTGGTCCCGTTCGGCATCCTGCTTGCCGTCCGGCTGATTCCGCCCCCCGTCATGGCCGCCCTGCGGCTCGAGGCGGACGGCATTCTGGACCGTCCGACCAGTCGGGCGGCGGCGCTCGTGATCGTGGTGCTGTGGCTGCTGGCGCTCGCCGGGCTTGCCGTCGCGCTCTGGCCGATGCGCCCCGCCGCGGCATGACAAGTCCGGCCGGCGGGCCTATTCCTCCCCCATGCAATGGACCGATTCCGGCATCATCCTCGGCGTGAGGCGCCTCGGCGAGGCGCATGTCGTGCTGGAACTGATGACCCGCGAGCACGGCCGGCACTTCGGTCTCGTGCGCGGCGGGCGCAGCCGGCGCCTTGCCGCGACGCTGCAGCCGGGCAACGGCGTCACCGCCACCTGGCAGGCACGCCTCGACGACCAGCTCGGCACCTATGCCGTGGAAGGGACGGAGCTGCGCGCGGCACGTTTCATCGGCAGCGCGTTTTCCCTCTATGCGATCAACGTCTTGGCGGTTCTTCTCCGACTCCTTCCGGAACGTGATCCGCATGAATCGCTCCATGAAGCACTTCACGTGATCGTCGAGCATCTGGACGCGCCGTCCGTGGCCGCGCCGCTCATCGTGCGTTTCGAACTGGCGCTCCTGGCCGAGCTCGGCTTCGGCCTCGACCTCACGCAATGCGCCGCGACCGGCGCCACCCAGGAACTCTCCTTCGTCTCGCCGAAATCGGGCCGCGCCGTCAGCCGCCGCGCCGGCGAGGCCTATGCCGACCGGCTGCTGGCCCTGCCGGCCTTCGCGAGAGAGGGGTTCCTGGCCATGGACGATGCCGTGGCGCCCTCGGACCTGCGGGCCGGTTTCGCGCTCAGCGGCTACTTCCTGGAGCGTCATGTCTTCGGGCCGCGCGGGATGGCGATGCCCGACACGCGCGCAGCCATGGTGGCGGCCGTCGCCCCGGCGGCCAGGAATTGAGTTGTATGTGACACCGGCCTGCGGCCTGATCCAACTCGGGGGTCCGCGATGCCGAGCACCGTCCAAGCGCCGCCGACGGGACCGATCCGCGTGCTCGTCGCCTATGAGGGCGGCGGCGCGATGGGACTTGTGCACGTCGGTGCGATGAAGGCGCTGGAGCGCGCCGATGTCGAGGTCGTCGGCGTCGCCGGCACCTCGGCCGGTGCCATCGCCGCTGCGCTCCATGCGGCGGGGTTCGAGGCCAACGATCTCGTCGATCCGGACAACAGGACGACGCTGCTCGACACGCTCGGCGAGGAGTACGCCTCGCTGACCGATTTCTTCGGCGTCGATGGCTGGCAGGCCATCGATCGGGCGCGCCGGTTCGCGGCCTTCGCGAGTTCGCCGCTGATGCCGCTCGTGCTCTTCGTGCTTTTCGTCTTCGGGTTCCTGCTGCTTCGCGAACTTTGGAACCGGCATCCTGCGTCGGGCTTCCTCGGGCTGGCCCTCGCGGCCGTACTGCTCGGCTGGAGCGTGCACCGGATCGCCTGCGGGCTGTCGTCGCTCGACAGGTTTCATGCCATGCTGACGATGGTACTCTCCCGCCAGCTCGGTCGGGAGCCGTCGCAACCCGTCCTGTTCCGCGATTTCGGCATCGGTGGCCGACCAACGCTCAAGATCGTCGCGACCGACATCACCTCGCGCACGCGGCACGTGTTTTCACCCGAGACGACCCCGGACGTCGCGGTCGCCGATGCAGTCGCCGCGTCGGCCTGCCTGCCGATCATCTTCAGTCCCCGGAAGATCATCGGCGCCAGGACGCCCGATCGCCCGTTCGACGACAACGACAGGCACTATTTCGACGGCGGCATCGTCTCGAACCTGCCGACCTGGCTGTTCGACGTCGAGCGAACCCTCGATCCAGAGGCAGTGACGCTGGCGGTCCAGATCCGGCCGCATCTTGAAAGCGCGTCACGCGTGACCGGGGCGGTGGCGCGGATCGTCTCGCTGGTGCCGATCGCGATCTTTGGCCGGAACTTTCTCAACCTGCGCGCTGTCGGACGGCTTCTCCCGGTCGGTCTGACGTCGCCGATCGGGGTGCTCGATTTCAACGTGTCGAAGGATAAGGTCTTCGAGATGGTGCGGTTCGCCACGCGAACGGCCGAGACGGCGGTCCTCAGTGGGCTCTTCAGCGAACGCAAGACCTATGTCGACGCCTGCACGGTCGTTCGGGAGTTGCTTCAGGCCGAACTGGCGGCGTCGACGAACGTCATCGGTCGCAAGGCGGCGACCAGCGCGATCAGGGTTGCGGTCGCCTTGCCCGAACCCGAGGGTGATTGGACGCAGGCCTCGTCCGTCCGGTACCTGCGGCTGCGCTACGGCGTCGGCTTCGAGGACCATGCCGACGAGGGGCTCGTCCTGCCCATCGAAGGGTCCTTCATCGGCAGCGCCTGGACGTCGCGACAGCCCGAACTCCGGCTGATCCGGGAGGCTGACGGCACCACGTATCAGTTCGGCGACTCGCTCCCCGGTCCGACCAACCGTTTTCGCCGCAAGCTGATCTGGCCCGAGTTGTCATGGGTGCTCTGCGTTCCCATCTACCGGCCGGACGGGAAGGATGGTACACCGTTATTCGTGATTTCGATTGACGGTAACGACTGCCTGATCCCGTCGAAGGAAACTGCGGCTCTCGTCGATGGCTTGGTACGCCGGATAACGGACGTTTTCACCAGCGGCGGCAAGATCAACTGAAGGACGAACCTGATCATGTCGAGTTCCCGTCTCCTGATCATCAATGCCAACGGCGAAAAGATTTCCTATCCGGACATTCAGGCGGATGCCGCCACTCGATCGGCCGGCAAGTTTGATCGCGAGTGGGCGGAAGCGGCCGAACGCGTCCGCAACACGGCGCAGGGCGTCGCCGACGAGCTTCGCGCCTTGAATGCGGAAAGCCGCCGCCATTGGGACAACTTGTCCCGCATGAAATAGGCGGTTTCGCCGCCCGATCTTGTCCATGGACGGGCCATACCCTACGCCGCTGCATCGGCGGCGGTGAGCCATGGACGATTCGAACACAAATCCCCCCGTTGACGACGAGCGCCCCGCCGACGGCATCGTCAAGATCGCGCTCAGGGAAGCGCTCGAGGAGCGCTATCTCGCGTACGCGCTCTCGACGATCATGCATCGCGCCCTGCCGGATGCG
>CAZVMY010000033.1:0-7667 GCA_964628955.1 uncultured Methylocystis sp. | reverse complement strand
GCCGGTGCACCGGCGCATTCTCTACGGCATGCAGCTTCTGCGCCTCGATCCGCGCGCGGCCTTCAAGAAGTCCGCCAAGATCGTCGGCGACGTGATGGGCACCTTCCATCCGCATGGCGACCAGGCGATCTACGACGCGCTGGTCCGGCTCGCGCAGGACTTCTCCTCGCGCTATCCCCTCGTCGACGGGCAGGGCAACTTCGGCAACGTCGACGGCGACAACGCCGCCGCCTATCGTTACACCGAAGCCCGGATGACCGACGTCGCGGGCCTGCTGCTTCAGGGCATCGACGAAGATTCGGTCGATTTCCGCGCCAATTACGATGGATCGTCCGAAGAACCGGTCGTGCTGCCGGCGGCCTTTCCCAACCTGCTGGCGAACGGCAGCCAGGGCATCGCGGTCGGGATGGCGACCTCGATCCCGCCACACAACGCGGCAGAGCTGTGCGACGCCGCGCTGCATCTGATCGAGAACCGCGACGCCACCTCCGACGATCTCATGGTCTTCGTGCCGGGCCCCGATTTCCCGACCGGCGGCGTCGTGGTCGAGGACAAGGCCAGCATCGCCCAGACCTACCGCACGGGCCGCGGCGGCTTCCGCGTCCGGGCCCGCTGGTCGAAGGAGGAGACCGGCCGGGGCACCTGGGTGATCGTCATCACCGAAATCCCCTATCTGATCCCGAAGGCGCGACTGATCGAGCGACTGGCCGAACTCGTCAACGAGAAGAAGCTGCCGATGCTGGCCGACGTGCGCGACGAATCGGCCGAGGACATCCGCATCGTGCTCGAGCCCCGCGCGCGCACCGTCGATCCGGCACTCCTGATGGAAGGTGTGTTCCGGCTCTCGGAGCTCGAAACGCGCATCCCGATGAACATGAACGTTCTGGTCGACGGGCAGGTGCCGCGCGTCGTGGGACTGCCGGAAGCGCTCCGCCTCTGGCTCGATCACCGCCAGGTCGTCCTGCAGCGTCGTGCCCGGCATCGGCTCGGCCAGATCGCGCGGCGGCTCGAGATCCTCGGCGGACTCCTCGTCGTCTTCCTCGATCTGGATCGCGTGATCCGGATCATCCGCGAGGAGGACGAGCCCAAGGCCGAACTGATGAAAGCGTTTTCGCTGACCGAGGTGCAGGCGAACGCCATCCTGGATACGCGGCTCCGCAGCCTGCGCCGGCTGGAGGAGATGGAACTCCGCGAGGAGTTCGACGCCCTGATGCTCGAACAGGGCCAGACCGAGGCAATGCTCGCCTCGCCGGAGAAGCAATGGTCCATGATCGCCGCGGATATCCGGGCCGTGCGGAAAACCTACGGTCCGGACACGACCCAGGGCCGCCGTCGCACCACCTTCGGCGACGTTCCCGATACGAACGGCATCGACATCGACGAGGCGATGATCGAGCGCGAACCGATCACGGTCGTGGTGTCGCAAAAGGGCTGGATCCGGGCGTTGAAGGGTCATGTACAAGACCTTGCTTCGCTTCCCTACAAGGGTGACGACGGCCTCATGCTGTCGTTCCACACCGAGACGACCGCCAAGCTCCTGATGCTCGCATCCGACGGCAAGGTGTTCACGCTGGACGCCGCGAAGCTGCCTGGCGGCCGCGGCTTCGGTGATCCGGTCCGGCTGATGGCCGACATCGACGAGGGCGCGGCCGTCGTGGCGGTCTGGCCGCACAGGCCGGGC
Organism: uncultured Methylocystis sp.; assembly: GCA_964628955.1. Classification (GTDB taxonomy): domain Bacteria; phylum Pseudomonadota; class Alphaproteobacteria; order Rhizobiales; family Beijerinckiaceae; genus CAZVMY01. Next base: position 5,986 of record CAZVMY010000033.1, on the reverse strand, counting down.
ACGCGGCTTCTGCTGGCCGCATCCGCGCCCTCGGACGTGCGCGGCTTCGTGGCCGCCAGCGACGATCTCGTCGCCACGACGCGCAAGGGCAAGGCCGTGCTGACCTGCGACGACGGGTTCCGTGCCGTGCCGCCTGTACCGGTCCACGGCGATCACGTCGCCGTCCTCGGCGAGAACCGCAGACTGCTCGTCTTTCCGCTCGATCAGGTCCCGGTCTTGGCGCGCGGCAAGGGCGTCCGCCTGCAGAAATACAAGGATGGCGGCCTCGCCGATCTCAAGACGTTCCTCCGCGACGAGGGCCTGAAATGGACCGACAGCGCGGGTCGCATCTTCAAGGTCGTCCGGCCCGAACTCGACGAATGGACCGGCAACCGGGCCGAAGCCGGCCGGCTGCCGCCGCGCGGTTTCCCGAAGAACAACCGCTTCGTGGGGTAGGCCTTATTGCGGCACGTTATTGCGAAGGCGGCTGTCCCAAGAAGATTGGGTTGCGGGTTGCGGTGGCGGGTTACGGTGACGCGATACCCATCGTGAGTTGACGACATTGGACCGCCGGCGGCTCCCGCCTGCCAGCCACGCCTGACGGCGTTGCCGGAAGGAGCGATCGTCGGAGCGCCTGCGCCTGGCCATGTCGGTGCGTTCGATGCATCGATCCGGTCCGTCACCGCCGACGGACTGGTTCGTCTACCGGTGACGCTGCATCAAGCTGTCGTCGATCGTTTGCTGGCCGGCCCTGCCGCCACCTGATTGGACAATCACAGGCGCGACGGAACGAATTGGCCACCGCGGCCGCCGATATGCGCTACCGTCATGCACTGATGACCGAAGACCGGCCCTGACGCCTGCGACCGTTCGCGGGTGCGAGGGCCGGCCGTCCATTCCGGATACGGGTGTCAGCAACGGCAGGAGACGACGTCATGGCCAAGGGACAGATGCGAAACAATCGCGAGCAGAAGAAGCCCAAGAAGGACAAGCCCAAGGATACGGTCGCCGCGTCCCCGTTCGCGTCGAGCTTCTCCAAGCCGGCGCCGTCGATCAATGCCAAGAAGAAGAAATGAGCGTTCCGCCCGGGAACTGACGGCGGTCGTCGTTCAGGCCTCCCCCGTCATTCCTCCACCCGCACCCAGGCGTGCGGCATCAGGCGTTCCTGAGGCATGAAGCGGCCCTTGTAGGCCATCTTCTTCGAGCCTTCGACCCAGTAGCCGAGATAGAGATACGGCAGGCCGAGTCGGCGAGCGCGCTCGATATGATCGAGGATCATGTACGTGCCGAGCGATCGCGTGTCCTCGTCCGGCTCGTAGAACGAGTAGACCATCGACAGGCCGTCGGCGAGCACGTCGGTCAGGCAGACGCCGAGCAGCGGCCCGGCTCCGCGCCCGGTCAGCGCCGTGTCGATCCCGCGGCGGCGGTATTCGATCAGCGTCGTCTCGACGTGGCTGTCTTCCACCATCATCGCGAAATCGAGCACGGTCATGTCCGCCATGCCGCCCTCGCTGTGGCGCGCGTCGAGGTAGCCGCGAAACAGCGCATACTGGTCGGAGGTCGGCTTGGCCGGGACGGCCGTGCCGATCAGATCGGCGTTGGCCGCGAGGATCCGGCGCATGTTCCGGGACGGCTGAAAGTCGTTCACGACGACCCGCACCGAGACGCAGGCGCGGCAGATGTCGCAGGCCGGGCGGTAAGCGATGGTCTGGCTGCGCCGGAAGCCGCCGTGCGTGAGCACGTCGTTCAGTTCGCGCGCGCGGCGACCGACGAGATGCGTAAACACCTTGCGTTCGAGCCGGCCGGGCAGATAGGGGCAGGGCGTCGGCGCCGTCAGGTAGAACTGCGGGGTGTCGCGCGGCTGCTGCGTCAACAGGAGCTCCGGGATCGGCACGAGGGCCTAAGTGCTTCGGCCGAAGTGCTTCGACGACGATAGCATGTCGCCGGCGGACGACAATCCATCGCTGTGTGCGGCGGAATGTCGAAATCCGCCGGCCATTCTCGTCATCGGGTTGCGGTGGCGCCATAGCGGCGCATGCTGGCCGCGATGGAGGGTTCCATGCAGTACATGATCATGAACTATGTCGGCACCGGGTCGTTCGCCATGCGGGACGGCTCCACCCGCGATCCGGACGGTCCGGCCTGGGGTGCCTATACCAAGGCGCTGATCGAAGCGGGGGTGATGCGCGGCGGCAACGCGCTCCATCCCGGGCATACGGCGACGACGGTCAGGCTCGAGAACGGCCGCCGGCGCGTCGAGGACGGGCCATATGCCGACACGAAGGAGCAGCTGGGCGGCTATTACCTGATCGAGGTGCCGGACCTCGACGCTGCGCTGTACTGGGCGGAGCGCAACCCGGCCGCCGCCTCCGGTGCCGTCGAGGTCCGCCCGATCATGACCATGTGAACCGTGTGACGGACCGCAGCGCGAGGGAAAGCATCGAGCGGGTCGCGCGCGAGTCGTTCGGGCGGATCGTCGCCTGGCTCGCGGCGCGTTCGCGCGACATTGCCGGCGCCGAGGATGCCCTCGGCGACGCGCTGGTTCGGGCGCTGGAGACCTGGCCCTCCGAAGGCGTCCCGCGCAACCCGGACGCCTGGCTGCTCGCGGTGGCGCGCCGTCGCCTCATCGACCGTGGGCGTCACGACGGCGTCCGCCGGCAGGCCGAAGTGCACCTGCGTCTCGCGGCCGAAGAGGCGACGACGGAAGCGGAGAACCACGTGTTCCAGGATGATCGGCTGAAGCTCCTGTTCGTCTGTGCGCATCCGGCGATCGACCCGGGCTCGCGCACGCCGCTCATGCTGCAGGCGGTGCTCGGGCTGGATGCCGCGCGGATCGCCGCGGCGTTTCTCGCCGCTCCCGCGGCCATGAGCCAGCGGCTCGTCCGCGCCAAGGCGAAGATCCGCGATGCCGGCATCGCCTTCGTGGTTCCCGAGGGGCCAGACCTCCCGGCTCGTCTCGCCGACGTTCTCGACGCGGTCTATGCCGCCTACGGGCTGGGCTGGGACGATGCCTTCGCGGCCGGTGGCCGGGGTGGCGAACTGGCCCTTGAAGCGATCTGGCTCGGCCGTCTGCTGGTGCGCCTCATGCCTGGCGAGCCGGAGGCGGCAGGGCTTCTCGCCCTCATGCTGTTCTGCCAGTCGCGTCAGGCCGCGAGACGCGATGCCGGCGGGGCCTTCGTGCCGCTGCCGGACCAGGACTGCGCGCAGTGGTCGCAGCCGATGATCCGGGAAGCGGAAGCGCTGCTCTCGGGCGCGGCGAGAGCCGGGCGCATCGGCCGCTATCAGCTCGAGGCGGCGATCCAGTCCGTCCACGCCGGCCGGCTGGCGTCCGGCTCCGTCGAATGGCCGGCCATCGTCCTGCTCTACGACGGGCTGGTCGCGGAGGCGCCGTCGCTCGGCGCGCTGGTCGGCCGGGCGGCGGCCCTCGGCGAATCGGAGGGAGCTTCCGCGGGCCTGGCCGCGCTCGACGCCATCGTGCATCCGCGTCGCGCGGGTTACGCGCCCTATTGGGCCGTGCGTGCACATCTGCTGGCGCGCGTCGGCGACGGCAGCGGCGCGGCTGCGGCCTTCGCTGAGGCCGAGGCGCTGACCGACGACGCCTCCGTCGCGCGGTATCTTGCCGGGCGCCGGCACCTGATATCGCACTGAGCGGGTGTCGAATTCGCCCGTGCCCGCTCGTCATTCGACCGAGGCCGCAGCCGGCGGCCGACAGACCCAACGCGAGGAGACCATGCCAGAACTCGAAATCATCGGCTTGCCCCAGAGCAATTTCGTCTGGGCGACCCGGATCGCCGCCGCCTCGAAGGGCGTTCCGCACCGCTCGGTCTCCGCGGCTCCGCATAGTGCGGAGGTGCTGGCCATCCATCCGCTCGGCAAGATTCCCGTGATGCGCCACGGCGATGTGACGCTGGCCGAGTCGCGCGCGATCTGCGGCTACATCGACCACAGCTTCGACGGTCCCGCGTTGGTCCCGGCCGATCCGCGCCGGGCAGCCGTCGTCGAGCAATGGACCTCGCTGATCGTCACCTCGGTCGAACCGGCCCTGATCCGGCGCTATCTGTTCGGCTACCTGTTCCCCGGTACGCCGGACGGCGCTCCGGACCGGGTCCGGATCGACGCTGCGCTGCCTGATCTCGAACGGCACCTGGCCGTGGTGGGAGGGGCGCTCGAGTCCGGACATCTTGCCGGCGAAGCCGTCTCGCTGGCCGACTGCTTTCTGATCCCGATCCTGTTCTATCTCAAGCAGTTGCCGGAATCGGGCCAGATCATCGCCAAGTCACCGGCGCTCGGCGCCTATCTCGATCGTCAAATGGCCTTGTCCTCGGTGCAGGAGACGATTCCTCCGCCCCTGCCGCGCTGATCTGCTCAGACCCGTCGGGGGGCGAGGTCGCCGAAGCCGAAGAGGCCACCCGGCCTGATCGTGAGCAGCAGCGAGAGCAGCCCGAACACCGCGATCTCGCGCATCTCGATTGGCAGCAGCGCCGACCACGTCGTTTCGGCGGCTCCGAGCAGGAGCGCGCCGAGCAGCGCTCCCCTGACCGAACCGATCCCGCCCGCGATCGCGGCGACGAGCGCCTTCAGTCCGAGGACCGTGCCGCCCGCGAAGCCCAGGCCGCCGTAATGCAGCGTGACCACGACACCGGCCAGCCCGGCCAGTGCCGAGGCCAGCGCCAGCGTGCGGCCGATCGTGCGCGTCCGGGACACGCCGAACAGTTCGGCCGCTCCGGCATCGTCCGCGACGGCTCGCCAGTCGCGGCCGAAGCGCGTGAATCGAAGCATGACGAGCAGGGCGCCACCAGCCACCGCGGCGAGGAGGATCAGCCCGATCCCGATCGTCGTGGTGGTCACCACGAAGCTGCCGCTGCGCGCCAGATGCAGCGGGTCGTTCCAGAACGGCGGCATCCAGCGCACGGAGGCGCCCTGACTGAGCCTCATGTACTCCTGGAGCAGGATCGAGAGCCCGACCGTCGCGACCAGCACATGCTGTCCGCGGCGGTTCGCCAGAGGCACGAACACGAGCCTTGTGGCCACCGCGCCATGCGCAACCGTCATCAGCAGGGCAGCCAGCAGCGCGGCGATGGCAAGCCCTGCGGCAGCCGCGACGCCGAGACCGCCTGCCGCGACGAGTCCGATGGCTGCACCGGCCGCGCCGAGCGCCGCGAATTCGCCGAAGGCAAGGTTGATGCGGCCGATCAGCCCGTAGACGAGGGCATAGGCCGGCGCGAGCAGCAGGTAGATCGCGGTGATCGGCATGCCCGCAAGCCCATGCTGCATCGCGACCGCGAGCCAGCGCGGCACCTGTGGCAGGCCGGCAAGCGCCGACTCGGCCGAGCCGGGATCGGCCAGCGCGCTTTCGGGCCGCTCCAGCCAGAACCGCTTCAGGAATACGAGCGATGCACCCGGCAGACGGATACCGTCGTGGGTGAGTTCCGCGAGATCGAGGCGTCCGGGCGACAGCAGGCCGCCGCCGAAGGTGCACAGCACGCGTGCGCGCCGCACCACGCCCGCCGCATCCACGCGATAGACGACCTCGACGTCGCTCTCGCCGGGACCCGGAGCGATCCGCTCGACGACCGGAAGACCCTCGCGCTCGATCGCGGGGAGGGTCTGGCGACACAGGCGCGCCTGATCGGCATCCACGATCCGTCCGCAGCCGGCCAGCGCCAGCATGGCGGCGAGGACGAAGAGCGGGACGATCGGCAGAACGCCCGACCGGCGTTCGCGCGCCACGGAAGCGCGCCGGTCCAGCACTCAGCCGTTGAGACGCTCCGCCATGCGCGGCGCGAAATAGGTGAGGATGCCGTCCGCGCCGGCGCGCTTGAAGGCGAGCAGGCTCTCCGGCATCACCCGATCGAGGTCGAGCCAGCCGCGCTCGGCGGCCGCCACCAGCATCGCGTACTCGCCGGACACCTGATAAGCGAACGTCGGCAGGCCGAAGGCGGCCTTCAGCCGGTCGACCACGTCGAGATAAGGCAGGCCGGGCTTCACCATCAGCATGTCGGCGCCC